>JAUXGI010000107.1 GCA_030622295.1 Planctomycetota bacterium | reverse complement strand
CAACTCGCCGGTCTTTGTGCGGAAGAGTTTGCCGCGAACGCCGATGAAGTCGCCTATGTCGAAGTGGCCGTGGAACCACTTGTATTTTTCTTCGCCGACCTCCTTTTTGCTGAGGGCTATCTGGATTTTCCCGCCGAAGTCCTGGATGTGCGCGAAGGTGAGTTTGCCCATCTTGCGGAGAAGGATGAGTCGCCCGGCGGTGGCGATGTCTTCCGTACCTTCGGGCAGGCTTGCGGTCTCGGCGATGGTGTGTGTGCGCTCGAAGCGCTCGGGGTACGGGTTTACGCCGTGCGCCCGCATGTCGGCCAGTTTGTCCAGCCGCACCTTGCGCTGTTCGTGCAGTGATTCCGTTTCGGGTGTTTTCATAACTTGCGGGCCTTGCCCGCTCTTTTCCTTTTGCGCTTACTGACCTCGAACACTGTCTTCAAAGCGATGCGGGCCGGAAGGGAAAAAGCAGCCGAGGGCTGCCCCCCTCGCGGCAACTATTTCATCTTGTCGGACAAATCTCTCTTGCTTTATCCCTCCGTTCCTTTTTATTCTTTCTTGTCGAACATGCATTTGTTCCAGTTGTCAATGACCTCGGGCTTGACGATGACGGCAAGTGTGTTAATACGGTCTGTGATGCCGACAACCTTGAGGTCCCTGGAAACAGGGTTCGTCTCCACGTCGAAGACCGTCGAGGCGGCAAGATCCACCTTGAAGTATATCGCCTCATTCTTGAAACTTTTCTCGTAGTCGAGTTTCCAGCCCTCGGAGAATCTATAGAAGCCCGTGTAATAGTCTATGAACGCGGCGGGCATGATAACCTGAGCGCCGCCGCCGTCGTACCTGCTGAACTCCTTGATGTCAAGGCGGTCCTTTTCCGCCTCGAAGAACTCGGGCGGCAGCCCGATAATCTTGACGTCCACCTCGATTCTCTTATCAGGCGGAATTATCAGCCAGACTTTCGCGGGGAAGAAAAAAGCGCTTTGCGGCCAGACGCTCTTGACGCCCTCCGTCGCGCGGATTTCCCTGAGGTTGTCGTCGTTCAACGCCTTGATGTTTCTCACGGTGTTTATCTTCTTCAGGAAAACCAGTACCGGCACGACCTTCAGCGGGGAACCGACCTCTATCACGCCGTCCCAGGGTGTCGGGCTCACCTTATAGCCTTTGGCGACGAGTGTTTCGGTGACCGCCTTTACGCCCTCGGCATCGACGTTCTCAAGGACGGCGTAGAAACAGGCATACTTCCCATCGTTCTTTTGCATTTTTTTCGCATTGCGATAGACGGTTTCCCAGGCAAGTTTCCGGCCGCCGCTTGTGTTCGAGCCCTCGTTGAGCCGGGCCAGCAGTTGCTCCACCGTCTTATCCTTTTCGGCATGGTCGGCCTGCAGCGTCTTTATGATTCTCTCCTTCTCGGCAACGTCTTTTTCGAGTTTCCTGACACGGTCCGAGTTTGAACCGCAGCCGAGAAACAGGTATAAGGAGAGCACTGCCGCGCTCAGTATCAGGTTCTTCATGAAGGTTCTCCGCGAGACAACATCCTGCTTTTGAGACACGGAGGGATTATAGCAGTGACCCGGAGGCAATTCAACCGGAAAGGAAGGCAAGGGGAAACAGTGGGGGGAGTTTCAGGTTTCAGGTTTCAGGTTTCAGGTATCGACAACTTCACAACTTCGCTTTCCCACTTGCTTGTTCTCTTGAAGGTCCCGGGCCTTGTGCTCAGTCGGAGACTTCGATTGCGACGGCGGCCACACCCGTGGGGTCGAGTTTTATGCGGAAGTGGCCCATCACACCGGGCGGCAGCGAACGAGGAATGGGATAGACGACCATGTTGCGGTCGAGCACGCGGCCTTCTTCGTCAAAGGTTACCACCCGCAGCGCCACGTCGTAGACGTCCCTCGGGCTGCTGTTCAAGAGTCCGCCCTCAATGAAGAGTCTGCCGTCGCGCATGTAATGCCTGACATTGTGAACGGTGAGTTGCAGGACGGGGTTTCGGAGTGAGACGCTGATATCCTTCGCGGCGGAGATTCCTTCCTGCGTGATTACGTCCTCTTCCAGGCCGTTGCATCCGGCGGCGACCACGGCGACGAAAGCGAGGGCGGCAATTGTGAGGGCACAGGCTCGGGGAGTCAGACCCCTCCCGTCGGCCCCGATAAATCGGGGCCTCCTCCTCGGCGTCTGACCCCCTCGCTGGCTCACGCTGAATTTGCCGGGCATAGTGTTTGTTGCCCGCTGAGGGCAATCCGACCGCAATACGTTGTTTACCGTCTGCTTACCCTGACGCCCCGAAAATCCTGGTGAGAAATGCATCCTATGTCCTTATTCTGTCGAAGAGGTAGAGGCCGATTGCGGCGAACATCACCATGGGCAGTGAGACGGCGACCCACGGCGGCAGGTGCTTCGATTCGCCGAGGTTGTGGCAGATGAACGTCAGGACGAAAAAGATGAGGAAAATGAACACGCATTTGCCCAGGCTGAGGAACATCGAGCGCCGCTCACTCCTGAGCACAAACGGTATACCGACCAGAAGGAGTATGATGTTTGTAATGGGCTGGACCGTGCGCGCAAACAGCGCCACACGCCACACCTCGTAGTCCGGATAGCGGTCGATATGCCGGTACAGGCTGAAGAGGCTTTCGAACGATGGGTTGAATCTTTTAACGGATGCCTGGCGCGGGGTGATACTCGTGGGAAAGGCATAGGTGTAGTCGTCAAAGACGAACTGCCATTGCCGGCGGCAGGCCCCGGGGTTTTCGGACCCCGCCCACATCTTATCGTAATCGAGTTCCAGGCCTCCGTCGAGTATCCAGGTGTTTTCCTCTTCGCGCTTCACTATCTCATCCTTCTTTATAATTACGCCGTATTTGCCGTTTCTGAGGAGGACCTGGTCGCCTTCGGGGGTGAAGACCTCTCCCCTGACAAGCGTGCCGTTTTCAAGGCGCAGCGTGGTTTCCCCGTCGGCGTCCCGGGCCGGGCTTGATTCGGGGTCCAACTCTTCCTTCGTCACAATGCGGAAGCGGCCGTTCCTCCTCACCAGTATCTCATTTTCGGCGGGGGTGTGTATGAAGCCGCACAGGCTTGCGCCCTTCTTGAGCGTAAGCACGGTCGCCGGCCCCCAGCGGGCGCTGTCGGCGTAAATGTATTTCGCCTCGCCGTATCCCTTTTCGGATTTGATTCTCGATATCGTCACGCCCTTCATCTCCTTGCTGACCGGATTGAAACTGCGATAGTGCAACAGGTGGCCCCGGTCGTCCGGGAGCAGGTCCCGGATTGACTTTGCCTCCCGGGGTTTGCTGGTGGCGGCGACTATCCTGTCGGCAAAGGTCGGCATGAACCACTCCTGCAGTCCGTACATGAAGCCCATGACCAGCACGGACATGAGAAATATGTTGCCGACAACCCGGTACAGGCTGATGCCGCTGCTCATGATGGGCACAAGTTCGTTGGACTTGCCCATGCGGGCCAGGGTGAACATCGCCGCCATCAGCGTGACGAGCGGCAGGAACTGAGTCAGTTGGAACGGCGTATGCCAGAGGTAGTAGACAAGGATTTTCTGGACGACTTCGGCCTTCGGATAATCGAAGAACTTGTGCAGCCGCGTAAACAGGTCCACCACCAGGTAGAAGCCGACAAGCCCCACCAGCGACACGCCGAACCAGGCGAGGAATGCCTTGATAACGTAGCGATCTATCCTGCGAAATATCATCCTATGCTCTGAAAACTTTCAACATCAGGCAGGCGCCGACGATAAGCAGTATAACGTTGGGCGCCCATACAGCCAGACCGGGATGCAGGTAGCCGCCCATTCCGAGGAACTTGCCCCCCACCAGGAAGGTCACCATGTAGGCGACCACCAGCAGGAGTCCCACCAGGAAAGCGACCAGCATATGCCCGCGCCTGATTACGATGCTCAACGGTACGGCCACCAGCGCCAGGAAGAAACACGATGTGGCGAGCGCCAGCCTGCCGTAGATTTCTATCAGCGTCTCGTTCAGGTCCTTGGCGGCGTTGCGTATATCTCGCTCCGCCCTGTCGCGCAGTTTTTTTCTCTTCACCGACTCAAGCGTCGCTGTTTCGCCCTCGTCTGCGTTCCCGCCAGCGCTCTCTCCATCCAGCTCCGCCAGCCGCCGGCGCGCTTCCGTGATCTTCTCCCTGTACTCCCCGGCCTTCCGTTGATTCTGCATCGTGCTGCGATAGGCGGGGTCGCTCATCACGTCCTTTCCGATTGTCTCGAGGTCGTATGGGAGGTGGGTTTCCTGATTGCCGCCTATGCGCGCCGGTACTATGTTTATCCGGGCGGGCCGCTGCGGATTTATGTTCTTAACCGTGCCGGACCTGATGACGACTACCAGCCGTCTTTTCTCGCCGTCGCTGTAGTATCTCAACCGGCCGGACTCGGCCATTATGGTCTGCGTTATCCTGCCCTTCTCGGTCAGGTATACCACCACGCCGCGCAGTTCATCCCCTTCGATGTCGTCCACGTACAAGTGTATCTTCTCGTCCGCACCTGCCTCCCATGAATAGGTGGGGCTGCCTATGCTGCTGAAGCGCTGAACAATGGTCCGCAACACGCGGTCCTGTATCCGTTCGCTCTGCCAGCCCAGCATGGGGGACAGGAGGTCATCGGCGGCGTAGGTTGCCACGCTGGCCAGCAGCCCGAAGGCGAGGACCGGCGTTATGACGCAGTGCAGGTGTATGCCGCTGGTGCGCATCGCGTCGATTTCGTTGTCCCCCGCCAGCCTGCCATAGGCCAGCGTGCACGCGCACACCATCCCGAACGGCAGCGCATACGGCATCGCCTTGGCCATAATGAACGGCAACAGGCTGAAGACCGACACGAAATCCAGCCCCTTCTGCACCGAGACCTGCTTGTAGCCGAAACTGACGAACAGGACGATTATCACCGCCAGAAACGCAAGGATGAACGTCTTGCTGAATTCCTGAAATACGTAACCCGGCAGTATGCGGACTCTGAACATTTGCGCCCCCACGGATTGGAAGCAAGGAACAAGTAGTCGGCAACCGGCAGCGGAGAGTTTCATGTTTCAAGCGGCCACACACGTCTCGCCGCCCTACCCGAAACTTGAAACCCTTGCCCTTACTACTTGCTGCCTGCTGCCTGCTGCCTGCTACTTGCTACTTGCTACTTGCCACCCATTGTTTAAGGGAAGGATTTTAGCAGACGGCGCATGAAAGTCAAAGGGGTTGGAGCGGCGAAAACGCAGATGTCTCCAGCGCTGCGGAAAATACAGTTGACGTGAAAGCCCTTTCATTGTATGCAGTACGGCTGACTGCAAAATGCCTGCGCGTTTCGGGCGCAAACACATTTGAATATTCTAATGATACGGTTATTTAATCCGGGTAACAGCAGATGGAGATAGTAACAATAATCGGGCTGGCGGCGGCGGCATGCACGACGGTTGCCACGCTGCCGCAGATCATCAAGTCCTGGCGCACACGCCGCACGGGGGACATATCCCTGCCGTTCATGGTGGTCCTGACGGT
>JAUXGI010000189.1 GCA_030622295.1 Planctomycetota bacterium | reverse complement strand
GCTCCATCAAGCTGGGCTTCAGTGACGAGAAGCGTATCTTCAACGGTGCGGGACCGGACTTTATCGTCTTCGAGAATCCCTTCCAGATACTGGATACGGAGCCGCCGTACGATCCGCTCGGCCTGTATTTCGCCGAGTTGATGTTCGTGGAAGTTTCCACGGACGGCGAGGTGTTTGCGCGTTTTCCGACGCTTACCACGAACACAGAGCCCATACATGCCAGCGAGACCGACGGTCTGGATGCGGCGCAGTATTCAGGCTTCGCCGGCATACATCCGGTCTATGCCAATGTTGATTCCAACTCCATAGATCCGTTTGACCCGGCGGTTGCGGGCGGGGATGCGTTTGACCTGTCGAACCTGTCGGACCACCCGAATGTGACATCCGGCCTGGTGGACCTGAACGACATCCGCTGGGTGCGCCTGGTGGATATCACGGGCGACGGCAGCCTGCTCGACAGCGAGGACAATCCTATCTTCGACGTTTATCAGTATGAAGGCGATCCTATCGCCATAAACGGCGCCGACGTGGATGCCCTGTCCGTCATAAACGGGCTTGAAGGGACTGTCATACCCGAACCCGCCACCATTATGTTGTTCATCATTTCGTTGCCGCTTTTCGCGGCGCTTACAGGTTTTTTTAGATTCAGGAATATGTCTTTTCAAAAATAGGGAGGTGTTACAATGAATCGCATACTGTCAATTACGGTTTCAATTATCGTCCTCACATCGGCCGTGAGCGCCTTTGCCGCGCCGATGTACAGTCCGCCCGCCGGTTTCAAGGCCGAGCTGCTCTTTTCCACTCCGAGCGAAACGCTTATTGAGGGGTTCGACATGGACTCCGACGGCAACACTTACTATATCGAGACGGCCTACCAGTGGTATGGCGACCCCGTCAACTGGTACATGCCTGATTCCTCCGCGTTGAAGAAGCGCGCACCGGACGGCACCACCCAGACGCTCTACAATTTCTCATCCGGCGTTTGGGGTTCCTTCGCGCGGCTCGTCGGCGATGATGTCTGGTTCGGCAATTCATCTTACTCCGACAGCGTTCTCCGCTCAATTTCAACGGGAGGCGGCACGGCCACGGATATCATCACCATGTCGGGCCAGTACGACCTGAAGGTCAACGGCTCCGAGCAGGTTTTCCTCTCGGCCAAGCCGGGTGATGGCAGCAATATCTACCACATCGTCGAGGATGAACTCGGCGACTGGCAGGCCGACCTCATCGCCGAGATGGGCGGTTATTCCGGCCCGATCGAGTTCGACGCCGACGGAAACCTTTACTACAGTTTCCCGAATTACGCCGCCGGCGAAATTGTTTACTTTGACGCCCTGGATGTCGCAGACGCGGTGGCCGAGGAGGACTATGAGAACGCGGAACTCGGGTCCGTTGACTGGACATCGTACTGCACCGGCCTGAGCGCGTGCAGTTTCCTCCAGTTCGATGATGACGCGATGAGCGCGCCGGACCTTTTCTCCTCGTCCTGGCAGAGCGTTGTTGACAGAGTTTACGGCCAGGATTCCGCCGCCGGCTTCGGCTCCTCGCCGAATTGGAGCGGGCTGGGGCATATGGTCTTTGTGCCCGGAGCGAACGATTTCGAGCCGTTTACGTGCGGTGGTGGAGAGTTGTATCTACTGGCCACCGACTACGGCGAGTACAACAGCACCATCTACGGGATAACCGCCGTGCCCGAGCCCTCAACGATACTCATGGCGTTGAGCGGTCTGGCGGCAGGAGCGGGTATCCTGGTGCGCAAATTCAGGTAAACCATAACTTGTCGAATGATGCGTCACGCGGGAGGGCGCCCCGACTTACCGGGGCGCCTCCCGGTGGTTTCCAACGGGGACGACTGTGAGTGTACGCAGGAGCGCCATGCGCGGGTTTACACTTATTGAACTTATGATAGTGCTGGGGATACTCGCGGCCCTGGCAGGCTTGGCCATCTCCATACCCGCCTACCTGCCGGGGACGACGGTCGCACGTTCCATGACCTCGACCCTCGGTTCCCTGATAAGCCGGGCCCGAGTGGAGGCCGTCACATGCAGGCGGACTTCCGCCCTCTGGTTCTCCAACCGCAGCGGAGACCAGACGGATGGGATAGTTGCCTCGCTGGTGATTCTCGGAGACCGGCCGAGCAGGGACAGGATCATCAGTACGGTCGAACTCCCCGAAGGAACGACCTTTTCCGAAGAAGATTTTCCCCTCAACATGGCGTTAAATGATGCAATCCGCCGAGAGGGCTCACCGCTTGACGGCAAACGGGCTTACCTCGCCTTTGACAAGAGCGGTGCGCTCGTTTCTCTCAGCAGCCCGGAGGTACGCTGCAATCTGAGAATCGTGGTAAAGGCAGAAGAGGAGGAAAGCAAAATCGACCTTTGCGTGGTACGCACCACCGGCGTATTGCAGGAAACCCACATGATGCAACCCCTGCCCCCCCCCCTTGTCTCCATCGCCTTTCTGGGGCTTGACGCCGCGACCCGGGGCGACTGGGAGGGAAATTACGGTGAGTCGGGGATGATATTGTGCAACTACTACTCGGGGACAGTCGTCGAGGGCAAGGAATGCGCGACCTACGACGTGACCAAGACCTACGACTTCTCCAAACTGCCGGATTATGTGGCGGACTACGAATACTCGTACAATGACGCCAGCACGGCTGTTGCCAGTTGGGGGGCGTTTGCCTGGGGCGATGAAATAATGAAGGCATCGCCGGAACATGACATGGAGGCTGGCCTGCTCAGGCCCGACGGCGCACGGATGAGCTCTTCCGTGCTCGCCATGGATCCCAAGAACATCCAGGTTGTCTTTACGCTTCGTGATAAGAGAGAACACAGGCTTTCCATCTACGCCACGGAGAACACCGCCAGCGGGCGTTATATGGTCGTACTGGTGGAAGCCCTGGACGAACGAGGTCGGCCCACCGGCGAAAAGGTCCACAGGCAGTGCGCCGCAGAGCAATACTTGAACGGCATATGGTTTCGCTTTCGGATTGCGGGCAGCGTGCGTGTCACGCTTAAGAATCAGAGTTCCACCATGTTCAAAGCCAACACATTTGTGTCGGGTTTCTTTTTCGACGAGATTCATGACTCGTAATCATGAGAAACATGCACAGACCGGATTTTCGCTCATAGAGATGATGATCGCGCTTTGTGTCTTCACCTCCGGGGCGTTGGGGATACTGTCTGTCTGTTACTATGCGCTGGACACAGAGGGCGCGGCCGTCAGGCAGAGCAACCGCTGCAGGGCGGCGGAGAGCGCATACGCCGTATTTGCGGGAGAGTGTTGCGAAGACGACCACTTGCTGGCCAGGGTAGCAGAGAGCGGAGCGTGGCCCCTGGACAAACCCGCCGGACCACCGCCCGCCCATTGCAGATACTTTTGCCGCATTACGGCCGAACCCGACGATGCGGTCGCCGGGCTTTACCATGTTTGTGTTTACGTCTTTCCGTCTTCCGCGCGGCATGCCGCGCTTGCCAGCCGAATAACGCCCGAAAAGGCGGCCCGGGCCGTCCACGTCATGCGGACATATCTGTCGGAAAGGGAATGAACCATGAGACGCCCGCAACAAAGCGGCTTTACGCTCCTCGAAACGCTTGTCACGATATCCATCTCGAGCATACTGATGGCTTCCTTTCTCCTGGCGTTGAATTCCGCGAACGATGCGCTCGACCATGTCCTCGTTGGCAGCCGCGTTCTTGCCGTTCAGGATGGTGTCTTCGCCGTGCTCCACACGGACCTGGGTGGAATTGTTTATGAGCGCTCATGCGTGGAGGGCAGTAACGAGGAGTTCGATGAGGCTGACTTCACGGCCGCATCCAACCCGGCGGCGGCGCGCGCGGCACGATACCTGGCTTTTGTCGTACTGAAGCGCGGCTATGTT
>JAUXGI010000373.1 GCA_030622295.1 Planctomycetota bacterium | reverse complement strand
TCGAACTGCTGGACGGCAAGTTCAACATCATCCGTGAATACATGGCGCCTCTCATGCCCGGCGCTCCAGGCCGCCGGAAACCCGACGCACGGGAACTCAAAAAGTGGCTGGAGGAGAACTTCTACCGCGAACTGCGGCCGGAGCTTGACAAGGCGTACAAGCGCTTCACCGGGAAAGACTTTCAGGACCTGTTCCCGGGCGCGGCCAGATTGTACGTGGCTGCCCTGAACAAAATGTTCCTCCTCGGCGGGCACTACTATAGCGCCGCGATTCTGGGCGACGACAGGAAAAAGGCGCGCGGCGGTGAACTGAAAAAAGTCGAAATCCTCACTGCCGCTCTTGACCGCATGACGAATACCCTGCGCTCCATGTTCGAAGACAAATACGACGTTGAAGACAAGCAAATCTACACGCCGGACGAGGACACATACAGGGAGCGGTACGCCCCGACAGACACGGAATAGTCCGGGACACCCAAAAAAGCGGTTCTTCACTTCCCCGAAAATCGGCAAAGAACCAAATAAAACAGGAGCGGCACGTATGCCGCTCCCGTTTGTTTTTGGTAGCGGGGGCAGGATTTGAACCTGCGACCTTCGGGTTATGAGCCCGACGAGCTACCAGGCTGCTCCACCCCGCGTCATGTGTTCAGAGGAATCATATCACCCCGTCGTCCGCGTGTCAACCCTCTTTTCGGCAAAATATCCGACGAAAACAAATAAAAGCATTATCCGCTTAACTCAGGTGGAAGGGGGTCAGCCCCCCCCTGCTTCATTTCGGACATCTTCTTTGCTTCGTACCGTGAGAACGGGGCACGGCGCCGTGCGCACGACCTTCTCCGCGGTCGAGCCTATCAGTATGTGCGCCAGGCCGGTTCTGCCCCGTGTGCCGAGCACGATCATGTCCGCCTCCTGGTCCTTCGCCACGCGAATAATCTCCATGAAGGGCTTACCGTCCTCCACGAACACGTGCGTCTTTACATTTGTGATTTTCGCGGCCATCTTCTCCAGTTCGGCACGCGAGCCCTCCATGCGCCGCGCTATCTCGCTGCGCAATTCATCCTCCGCCATGTAGTACTCCGGGAGCGAGTAGTCAAAACTCTCCACGACGTGCAGCAGGAAGAGTCCAGCGCCGAACTTCTCCGCCATGCCGACGGCGACTTCCAGCGCCTCGTTGGAATTGTCCGAGAAATCCGTCGGATGCAGGATTTTCTTGAATTCAATCATTAGACAGCCTCGAAAGATAGATGTCGGATAGCCCGCGTTCATCAGGATTCTAACGAGGGGGCGCGGGAGCGTCAAGAGAAGAAGCGCGAGTATAACAGCAAAAGGGGTCAGACCCCCAATCCTGTTTTGTTTGACAGCAGGAGCGGGCGTCACTATACTTCCCTGCGTCTCAACTTCCCCAAAAGAGAGTCGGAGGACGATTGATGGCGGGTTTTGATATCCTCGCGCTGGCCGTTGTGGGACTGGGTGCGATATTCGGCCTGGTCAAGGGCTTCTTTCACCAGTTGCTCAAAGTCGCCGTGCTCGCGGGCGTGTTTGTCGTTCTCTGTTTTTTCCTGCCGGACATGTCCGGTTTCTTGAGCGAACGCCTCGGCGTCCCCCCGGGTACGGCCGATTACGTGGTCGTGCTCGGCACGTTCGTGATTATGTTCGTCGTCTTTTCGCTGCTGATATACCGCGCCAGGAAGCCCATCGGCAGGATCAGGTTCGGCGGTCTCGACAGGCTGGCGGGCGGCGTGCTGGGAGCCTTGAAAGGCGCGGGAATAATGGCGGTGCTTACCTATGCCCTGATGTGCTTCCCTGGAGAAAAGATACGAGCCGATTACTTCAAGCGTTATATCTTCAAGGAGTCATGGGCCGCCCCAAGGACGGTAATTGCGATGGGCTACATCCGGCCCGCCTTCCAGCAGCGCTTCTTCGCGGACGCGGAGCAGATGATGAAGATGGAGCCAGCCGATACCGCGGCCCCTGGCCGCTCTTTTCCTTCCGGTTCGGCAGCCTTCGGCTGCTCTTGCACTTTCCGCGCTCGGTATCTTCGGGAACGGTGTCCGAGAACAGCGAGCGCGGGGAAACCTTAAACCCTTTTCCCGGCATAACGGTAGTGCGCGCCACAGGTGCCCTCACTGGAGACCATGCAAGGGCCGATGGGG
>JAUXGI010000053.1 GCA_030622295.1 Planctomycetota bacterium | reverse complement strand
TGTTGACGGTGAGAATACCATCCGGCTTGAAGTCGGGGCTGAGTCGCTTTATCGCATCGACTTCGGAGTCGCTCAATACCAGTACGTTGCTCTTGCCCAGGCGTCCTTTCAGGTTGCCGAGGAATTCTCCCTGCAGGGTCTGGTCGCCCGAAAAGGCGACACGTGTTTCATACGAGGAGGCTTCTTCGATACGCTCGCCGGTCGCGGCCAGTTTCTTTTCAAGGCCCGGGTAATCCGGCACAAACAGGCGCACCTGGCTGTAAGAGGCATGGGCAAGGGCCGGGCGTCCGGCCTTCTCATGCGCCTCACCGCGCGCGAAAACCATGTCGGCCACTGCACGCTTTGCTTTCGCGCCCACCTCGGCCAGGCCGGGGTAGTCGGGGACGAGTCCCGATGCCCTGTCGAACGCCGTCAATGCGTCGATGAAGCGTCTTTCGTCCAGCGCCTTCGTTCCGTCGGCCAGAAGCGTCTTCGCGCCGTACTTTTTGGCGGCCTGGAGGCCCTCCGCGGCCTTCGCGTGGCCGCGAACAAGCGCCAGGGCGGACTCGTACTCATGTATCGCCCCCTGGAAGTCGCCGCTTTTCAGCAGGGCCGTCCCCCGCGGGCAGTGCTCCGACGCCTGTATCTGGTTCCTGGACGCCTCCAGCATGGCCCCGGCCTGGGCGTCGTCCGGCTTCAGTCCGAGTGCCTTGCTGAAGAGCGACAGCGCCCGCGTGAACTCCTCCGACCAGTAGGCGGTCGCACCCTCCTCCATGAGCGATTTGAAGGCCGCATCAAGCGCCCCTGTGTGCAACGTCTCCACTTCCGGGAAGTCCACCCCGTATTTGCGCAGGGGCTTCAACTCTTCCATCGCCTCGAACCACTCCTGCCGGCCCATGCACGTTTTCGCGTCTTCTATCCGGCCGGCAATCGATTCGATGAGCGAGCGCGTCTCAGCGAGTGATTCCCCGGCGGCGTTCAGTTTCGGGTCAAGGCGCAGGGCGGTCTGGAATTCCGCGCGTGCGTCAAAGAGCCGCAGTTCCCCAAGGGCAAGGGTGCCGTTATCGAGGTGTGCTTCGGCGGCGTGGAGTTTTGCGGTCCGCAGTTTCTGCCGGTATTCTTCCTTGCCCGGGTTTTTCTGGACGGCCTCCTCGTACATCACCACCGCCTTGTCGAAAAGGCCCTGCTCGAACAGGCGGTCAGCCTGCTTGCTCTCGCCGCGCCCTGCGCAGGAAACAGCGAGTATCGCCAACAGCAAGATACACGGCGCGGGCTTGAACCCACGCCGGAGAACCGACTTTGACGTGTTCATGATGTCGTACCTCCCGGCATTCATACGAAAGCCCACTCCATTCATTCAACCCACCTCTCTCAAACTGTTACCCAAAGGGGTCAGACCCCTTTGGGTAACAGTTTGCTCAGAGGGCGAAGTCGTCATATTTTGCGAAGAGGCTGAAGATGCCCCCGGTGTGTATGAAGAGTATCTTGTCTCGCCTGTCGAATCTTCCTTTTCTTATCTGGTCGGCCAGGGCGTAGAGCGCCTTGCCGGTGTATGTGCCGTCGAGGAAAACGCCCTCCATCTGCGCCGCCGTGCGGATGAACTCCAGTTCCTCCGGCGTGTTGAGCCCGTAACCGCGCCCGATGTAGTCGTCTATTATGGTGATGTCGTCGCTTGTGAACTCAAAAGGCACGCCATACGTATCCTTCATCGCGGAAAGGATTCGGCGGATATCGGCCGCAAGGGGCTGTGCGTCGCTGCCGACGCTGATGCCCAGGATTTGCGGAGCCGGGTCGAACAGTTTTCCGCCCGCAATCAGGCCCGCGCTGGTCCCGCCTGAGCCGACGGCGTGCACGATGTAGTCGAAGTTGAATTCGTCGGGATTCTCGCGCATCTGCGCGCTTATCTCTTCGGCGGCCTTCACGTAGCCCATCGCCCCGAGGGCGTTGGACGCGCCCTCCGGGATGGCGTAGCCGACTTCGCCCTTTGCCTTCAGTTCCTCGATGATGCGGGCCATGATGTCGTCGGCGGTCTCGTATTCTTCGGGCGTGACGCAGCGTATTTCGGCGCCGAGCATCCTGTCCATGAAGGCATTTCCCTCGTAACGTTCCGGCCTTGAGCCGCGCAGGAGTAGGAGCGGCCTGAGTCCCAGCCTGCGCGCGGCGACGGCGGTCGCGCGGCAGTGGTTCGACTGCACGGCCCCGCAGGTGAGCACAGTCGTCGCTCCCTTGTCCAGCGCGTCGCGAAGCACGAATTCCAGTTTGCGCACCTTGTTGCCCGACAGCGCCACGCCGGTCAGGTCGTCTCGCTTGACGTAAATCGCCGGGCCGCCCAGATGCCTTGAGAGGCGCTCCAGTTTCTCGATGCGCGTCGGCAGGTTCGCCAGAGGAATCCGGTCGGGGAATTCGAAATTACTCATATCCTGCCCCTCAGCAGAGAGAGTTCGGGATGCAGGCCGGTATGTTAATATAACGAACGGGACCCGTCAATGCACCCGGTAAGGAGAGACCGGTTGGTTTCGCTGGCTATTGACATTCGTCGTCGATGAGAATATCCTGTGTTGCTCAAATCGCGGCGCACAGGGAGGCTGGACATGTTGACGGTAAAATGCAAGTGCGGTGAAGAAATAACGTTCGCCATAGAGATGGCGATTATGACAAAGTTCTGCCCGGGGTGCGGAGCGATTGTCGAAGTACGCGACGGCGAGGTCAGCATTACGGAGCGGCAGACGTCGCCTGAGCCTGCGGCGCCGTCGTACCCCCGGCCGCCTGAAAAGCCTTCCGTCTCAAGGACTCCGGAGCGCGGGCCCGCTCGCGTGGAGCCGCCGCACAAAGCGCCCGAACCGCCTCGCCCCCCGAAAGCGCCCGCCGTGACGCCGGAAAGCCTTCGGGAACCCGAAACACCGTCGGAAGACTTTGAGTTGCTGCCTGAAGAAACCGGGCAGGTGACGCCGGAGCCGCAGAAGAAGGTCGCCCAACCCAAGCCGCCTCCTTCCGGTCCTCAGCCATATGCCGCAGGTCCCGGGCAAACTCCGCCGCCCCCGTACCGGTCGCCGCAGCCACCACGGCCTCCGCAGCCACCACGGCCGCCATTACAGCACCGACCTTACGGCACAACACCCTCCACGGAACCATATCCGCCGCCTTCCGAAAAGAAAAGGAAGCAGGCTTCGAGTGCAGGCTGCGTGTTTGCCGTCGTCGCCGCTATACTGATAATTGTCTTGATAATTTTTGGCGCGGCTTACCAGGAAACCGGCACATCCGACAGGTCGGAAAGGACCGCCGTTCAAATGGCGGAAATGAAGGAAGAGTACAAATCGATGGTTGAGGTCAGGAATCTTACGGTCAGGAGGCTGTCCGCAGGGATGGACTTCGCCACGATTTCGTTCGAGGTCAAGAACAACGGCGACTATACAATTACGGATTTGTCGATTGACGTCAAGTTCCTGGACGCGCGCGGCGAGACGATAGGCAGCAGAAACGTCAGCGTGACGGGTACGTTTCTGCCGGGGAAACACAAAGTACTTGAGCCGGGAAAGGAATACGACGTGGAAGAGTCTTTCGTCTCCATACCCGACGGGTGGAGTGGTGAATGCCGCCACGAGATAAAAGACCTGCGTCATGCCGGGATGCGGTGAGGGGGGCGCCTTGCGGCCCAGCGGGAGTGCGTCTGCCGGGCGGGGAGCATGTGGGAATTCTGGATTTTCAAATCGTCTCCAAGTTCCGCGAGGGAACAGTCAACAATCTACGAACCTCTCTCGCACGGCTCGCGAGGTTCCGTAATTGTGACAGTCCCCGTCGCTCACTTTTCAGGGTTCGTACATGCTCACTGTCGGGTGATTGCCGTTGCACAATCCGCCCGCAAATGGTTTCATGTTGAACCTGGTTTTGTGTTTCTGATAGGGCGTGTATACGCAAGGAGGAGTTTATGCCGAAGAAGAAAAAAACAATCATTGACTTTCGGAAGATGAAGAAGGCCGGCGAGAAGGTGACATGGCTGACATCGTACGACTACCCGACGGCGCAGTTCGGCGAGGCCGCGGGGCTGGACATGATACTGGTCGGCGACTCGCTGGGGATGTGCGTGTATGGCTATTCCGGCACGACGCCGGTGACGATGGACCAGTGCATCGTCCACAGCGAGGCCGTCCGCCGCGCCGCGCCGAATACCTTCGTGATGGGCGACATGCCCTTTATGTCCTACCAGATATCCCCGCCGGAAGCAGTCGCAAACGCCGGACGTTTCGTGAAGGAGGCGGATGTCGATGCGGTCAAACTGGAAGGCGGCAGGCGCATAATACCGATGATGCGCGCGATACTGGACGCGGGGATGGTGGTGTGCGGGCACATCGGACTGACGCCGCAGTCCTCCGGCCAACTGGGCGGACACAAGGCGCAGGGCAGGACCGTGGAATCGGCCAAAATGCTGGTGGAGGACGCACTGGCCATACAGGAAACCGGCGCGCAGATGCTCCTGCTGGAAGCAGTACCGCCGGAAGTCGGCAAGTTCATAACCGGGTTGCTGGAAATACCGGTCTATGGCATAGGCGCGGGAATGCATACCGACGGGCAACTGCTCATCATAAGCGACCTGATAGGACAATTCCAGGCCTTCACGCCGAAGTTCGTGAAGAAGTACGCCAACGTGGCGGAAGTAGTCACCAACGCCATCGCGGCATATTGCGAGGAAGTGCGCGCGGGCGCTTTCCCCGAAGACAAGCACTGCTACCACATGCTCGAGGGCGAGCATGACAAGTTCCTGCAGATAGCAAAAGAATATAAAAAGTAATGACACGTCTCTATTCCCTGTATTGATATTGATAAGGAAAGGGCAGCCATGAGCGAAGACCTCAGGAAAAAACTGAAGATATCCACAAAGCGACTGAAGGAAATCAACGATTTCCTGCTGGACCCGAAGAACGAGCAGGTCAAGGAAATCCTGAAACTGGTCCGCAAGTACGGCGGCCCGGCGGCCATAAACCGCAAGGCCGCGAAAGCGAGAAAACTGGAGAACCTGATAGGGCGGCTGGAGAAGGAGAAGTCCCCCTACCTGAGGGACGTGATGTGGCTGATGGAGCAGCGCGACATGGGCGCGTTCATCAGCGTGAAGGACTATCGCAAGAAGGTCCTCGGCAGGGGCGCCGCAAGGAAGAAGTTCAACATGAAGAACGCGGTGACGCTGGAAATCAGCGCGCTGCAATTCTTCCCCTACCTCATAGCCGAGGCCAGGCTGGCCATCAAGAAGAGGGAACTCATGCCCGGGCGCTTCATCCGCGTGCGGAACATGAAGGAGCAGATCGCGGACAAGGGCGACACCCTGGCGGTGGCCGCGTCGATGCAGATAGTCGGCGCCTCCTACGTCGAGACGCTGGACACCAAGGGTACCGACGGCTCGAACTGTCACCTGGGCGGGCCGGAGACGATTACGGGATATTTCGGCGGCGTCGGCCAGCCCAACGAGCACGCAATCCAGTGGGCCGAAGAATACCTGCACTATTACACCACCTACGGCATCCGCCAGGTGCTGAACGTCAACGCCGGCACCATCATGGCTGCGTATCTGCTGCACAGGCTGGGCATCGACAACGAGTTCAAGATTTCCGTGTACATGGGCAACGATAACCCGTACGCGGCGATGTGGACGCTGCTCGCGGCGAAGATGTTCGCGCGCAACGACGGCACCACGTCGCTCATCGGCCTCAACCTCTCCAACTCCGTGAACAACGAGACCATCATAAAGGCGTCAAAGATACGGAAGGCGCTGGGTCTGGAGAAGGTGGTGCGCTTTGAGCATCACATCGTCGAGACATACAAGTCAATCGTCATTCAGCCGTACAACCGCCGGGCGGAACTGGTGGAAGTGGCGGCGAAGGTGCCGAACATCTCCGCCAAGCACGAAGGCGCAGACCCGGAAATCGACTGCAAGCGCGAGCACCCGTCGGACATCCTCAATTACTTCATGACGAAGGAAGAAATCGAACAAAAGGGGTGGACAAAGGCATTGGAAAGGAACTACCTGGACAAGCACGATGCGCTGAACCGCACCGCTGATGCGTTGACGAAGGCGGGCATCGGCGTAATCGCCGCACGGAACTTGCACAGGTAAAATGGATATCAGCAATTAATTTGTTCCTGTTGCGGAAAGTGGTCTTTCGCGCTCAGGGAGTCAGACGCCCGATTTACCAAACGGCAACGGGCAACGGACGAGGGGGTCAGACGCTGAGGAGCCCCGTCCGCCTCAGGCGGATCGGGGCGGGAAGGGTCTGACTCCCCGAGCCTCGCTCCTCAATCCTTCCAGGATAAACGTCTGACCCCCTCGCGGCGGCGACACTCTTTGTCTGTGTATGTTCCTGGGCCGCGTGTTCAATATTGCAGATGAGGATATGCAAATAACCGAAAAAGGGGGAAATGCCAGATTTCCTGCCACGGCTGCAACCGGATTACTCATCCTGGTTGCTTCGTTTATTATGTACATGTCTCTGCTTGCGCGGGTGGTCAACCCGGATGGGTTACATCAGGCGAAAGCGGTTAATTGTTATTCCCTGAATTACCTTTTTGCGCCGGGGCATCTCCTGTCAGGACCGTTGAGCAAGGGATTCTGGCATCTGTGGCACTCTCTGGGATATCAGGGCAATCCCGTCTTGCCGATGCAGGTCTTGAGCGCGGCAGGAGGGGCCGCAGGCGTATTCTTTTTTTATCTTGCAACGACGTTGCTGTTTCCCTCGCGAAGAGTGCAGGTTTTTCTGACGGCTCTTCTGGCAACGTCTTTCGGGTACTGGTATGAGTCCACGGACGTGGAAACTTATGCGATGGCGATGGGATTGCTGATGCTTTCGCTGTGGCTCCTGCTGAAGGCGGCTCGACGCTTATCCGTAATGTGGCTGATTTTGGCCGGGATAGCGGCAGCGGGCGCCACCCTGATACACATAACCAATATCGTGTGGATTTTGTTCGCATGTACAGTCACGGTCGTGTTATGGTCACGGCGCAAGGAGGCGGGTCCCGCAAGGCAACGCTGGATTATACCGTTGCGCAATGCCCTGCTTCCGGCATTTTCGCAGGTTGCAGTT
>JAUXGI010000138.1 GCA_030622295.1 Planctomycetota bacterium | reverse complement strand
GACATCCCGGGCTGTTTCCATGATGCTCGCCGGTAGTGATTTGGCCCTGGAAATACACGACTACAGGTTGTTTGAGGAGACGCTTGATATGGCTTTTTCGCAAACAACCGACATGCCGGACAGGCGAAGACAACTAACCAGACTGCTGAAAGATGTGCCGTGCTATATTCTGGGCGTGAGGAAGCATGAAAAGATGGGCAGTATAATAGACAAACACATTATGCCGATTGTCGCGGAACAGAAGCGAACATGAAAGAACGTCCACAAACATCCGGGGGGCGGATTATATTATTCTGAGAAAATCACACCCTCTTTCACTGGAAAGAGAATATGTCAATGAAAGTTTTGCCGTATATCGCGTTCCTCCGCGCCGTGTGGATGAAAATGAGATTGGACACGATGTGTCGGGGATGACAGTGCATGAAACCTGATAAGCCGAAAATAACTATCATAGTGCCGGTGTATAACGCGGCGAAGTATTTGCCCGATGCGCTAGACAGCCTGCTGTCGCAGACCTTTCAGGACTTCGAGATAGTGGCCGTGAACGACGGCTCGACCGACGACAGCGGCGACATACTGGAACGGTATGCCGCCCGCAACCCCAGGGTGCGCGTCCTGCACCAGGAGAACGCCGGCTCGGGCGCAGCCCGAAACCGCGCCATCGCCGTGGCCGGGGGGCGCTACATAGCGCAGCAGGACGCCGACGACCTGTCGGCCCCGACGCGGCTGGAAAGACAGGCCGCCTTCCTGGATTCGCATCCGGACATCTGCGCCGTCTATTGTCGGATAGTCATGGCTGACGAAAACCTGAATCTCGTTCACACTATTCTCACACCCGAGGATGACGCCACCATCCGCCGGGCCCTGCCGCGCGGCAATCTGCTCTCCAGCAACTTCATGATGCGCGCGGAAACCCTCGAAGCAGCCCGAGGTTACCGTGAGGCGTTTCTCTGCTCCATGGACTACGACCTCAATCTCCGCGTGACGGAAGCCGGCAAGATACACTGTCTGCCCGAAGGACTCTACATCGTCAGGAAACATCCCGGCCAGATATCGACTGCGAAACGGCATCTACAGGACGAGTACGGCACACTGGCAAAGACCTTCGCACTGGAGCGGAGAAAAACGGGACGTGACAGTTACCATCAATTCGCCGCCGTGGGAGACCTGCGGCGCTTTGTCGAGGACTATAAATACCGATATCAGTTTTACATGTATGCCGGCGAGCGCACCCTGCGCCGGCTCGACCTGAAACCCGCGAGGAAATACCTCAGGCGCGCGGTCGCAAACAAGCCGCTGCCTGGGAAAGCCTTGCTGCTCCTGGCGCTTTCATACGTGCCGCGATTCCTGCTGCAAGCCGCGCGCTCACTGAAAAACCGCTTCATCGACCGACTCGGAAAAACAGCCCCACCGTCAAACTGTCCCCTAAAGGGGTCTGACCCCTTTAGGGGACAGTTTAAGATTCTCTATGTGGCGGGTACTGAACTTTTTGCCGGACACGGCGGCTCGGTGCATACGTGGGAGGTCGCCGCGGAACTGGCGCGACGCGGGCATGAGGTGACGCTCATAGCCGCGCGCACGTCCCGCGAAAGGCATGAGCGCGTTCCGCCGGAGAACCTCAGGGTAATCGAGGTCGGCATGCACATCGGCGGCGTCATCGTCCCGCTGCGCGCGCTTCGCGCCGCACGCAGGGCGTGCCGGGAAAAGCCGGATGTCATCATCGAGCGCCTGGCGATACCCGGCGGGGCGGGCGCGATCCTTTCACACAAAATGAAAATACCGCTCGCGCTTGACGTCAACGGCCCCGCGCCCCACTTCGACATGGTTCTCAAGAGACATGCGATAGCGCGTCTGCCGCTGGCGCGCCATCTCCTTTCATGGTGGTTCCGAACTCAGTACCGGAGGTCCAGCCTGGTATTCACCGCGAATCCCTCGTCGATTCCCGCATGGTTCGACGGCAGGCTGGAAGTGCTCGACCTCGGTGTCGCGGTTGACAGGTTCACTCCCGACCTGCGTGCCGACCGCGACACGGCCCGATTGAAATCACGCCTGAACCTCGACGGGAAGTTCGTCGTCTTCTATGCGGGCGCGTTCATGAACTGGCAGGGCTTCAATGTTCTGCCGGAGGCGATTGAACACGCGTGCAGGGACGACAGCGTCATGTTCCTTCTTGCGGGTTCCGGTGACGAGCATGAGCCGTTCATGGCGAAAATGAAGGCCATGGGGCTTGACGATCGCGTGGTGTTTCCGGGGACGGTCTCACCGGAAGATTTGCCGCGATACGCCGCCTGTGCCGATGTGGGCATTGCGCCGTACCAGCCGCCGGAAGGGAAGGAGGAATTCTACTTCGGCTCGCCGCTGAAGATATTCGAGTACATGGCCTCGGGCCTGCCGGTCATAACGACCGACTGTCCGCCGCTGCCGGATATAATAAAGGAAGGGGAGTCGGGTTTGATTGTGCCGCCGCATGACGGGGTCGCTCTGGGGCGGGCTATCCTGGAACTGGCAGCCGAGCCTCAACGCGCAGCGGAAATGGGCCGCCGCAACCGCGACATCGCCGTGAGGAAATACAGTTGGAAAGCACACGTCGACAAACTCGAGGCCCTTCTGCTGGTACACCGTCAAGATTAAAGATGGGGGCTCGTGGTACGCTCGGGGAGTCAGACCCTTTCCCGTCGGGGGGCACAGCCCCATCTTTTTCCTTTTGCGTTTTAGTGAATTCAGGCAGTGCCTGAGGTCAGGAAGCGCGGGAGGACAAGGCAGCCGAAGGCTGCTCCTCAGCGTCTGACCCCCTCGCTTACCTTTCACCGTGGACCTCATTTTCCTTCCCACTTTTCATAGAACTCCCTTATCGCGTCTACGACGTAGCGTTGCTGTTCTTCGGTGATTTCGGGGTATATCGGCAGCGCCAGCACTTCCCGTGACGCGCGCACGCTTTGCGGCAGGTCGCTCTTTTTGTAGCCGAGGTTTTTGAAGCACGGCTGCCGGTGCAGGGGCTCGGGGTAGTATACCGCAGCGGCGACGCCCAGGTCGCGGAGGTGTTCGACGAGGTCCTCGCGTCGCGCGGCCAGAATCACATACTGGTGATAGACGTGCTCGTTTCCTTCTATCGTGACCGGTGGCTTGACGAACTCGCTCAGGCCGGCTTCCTCGAAGAGGCCGTCGTACCGGGCGGCGGCGGCCCTGCGCAGGGCGTTCCAGCCGTCAAGGTATTTCAGGGTGACGCTGAGCACTGCGCCCTGTATCCCGTGCATGCGGCCGTTGATTCCAACGCGCTCGTGATGGTAGCGCCCGCTTTCGCCGTGAACGCGCAGAGAACGCAGCGCTCTTGAGAGGCCGTCGTCGTCCGTAACTATGAGACCGCCCTCGCCGTACGCGCCGAGGTTCTTGGAGGGATAGAACGAGAAGCATCCCGTCCGTCCGAGGGTCCCGACCATCCTGTCGTTTCTGCGCGCGCCCATCGCCTGGCAGGCGTCTTCAACGACCGGGACGCGGTATTTGCCGCCGAGTGCGACGATGCTCTCAATCTCGGCGGGCTGGCCGTAGAGATGCACGGGAATGATTGCGCGGGTCCGGTTGCTTATCAACTCCTCGATTTTCAGTACGTCGATATTGAAGGTGTCGGGCCGTATGTCGACGAAGACGGGCTTTGCCCCAAGGCGGGCTATGCACCCGGCCGTGGCGAAGAACGTGAAAGCCGTGGTTATCACCTCGTCGTTCAGCCCCACACCCAGGGCCATCAGCGACAGGAGCAGCGCGTCGCTCCCGGAGGATACTCCTATTGCGTGTTTGACGCCCAGGTAACGCGCGGCCTCTGCTTCAAACTTCTCCACCGCGGGGCCCAGGATGAACGTCTGATTGCCGACCACTTCCATGATGGCCGCGTCGACTTCGTCCTTTATCTTTTCGTACTGGGCCTTCAGGTCAAGTTGCGGAACTTTCATTTCGTCAGTCTCGCTTTTGATTCAACCCGGGCGGCGATATCGGCGAGACGCCCCAGCGCCGTCAGGAAACCTTCGCCGCCGAACTTGTGCCCCTGCCAGATTTCGGGAATGAAGACGGCTTCCAGGTCTCCCATCAGAAGCCAGAGGGACTCGAAATCAATCTCGCCTTCTCCTATTTGCAGTCCTTCGCCGCTCGTGCCCGCGGCGTCGGCGACGTGCACGTACCGAACGTACGGCAGAAGGGTGAGGATGTATTCGCTGAAATCGCAGCGCAGGAAATTCGCGGCCAGTTTCGCGTGCGACACGTCAAGGCACATTCCGCTGCCGGTCTCGTCGCAGAAGCGCGCCATTTCGGTTGGGTCTATGAACACGTTGTGAAACCACTGCCCGCCGAAGTACCACGGCTTCGGCGGCATGTTTTCAATGAGAAGTCTCGCTCCTCTGTCGTCGATTTCATCAAGAGATTGTTTCAGGTTCGCCAGCAGTTCCACCCCGACCTCGGGCGGCTCCCGCTCGAAACTCATTCCGCCTGGATGGAGTATCAGGCACGGCGGAGCCGCATCGCTGAACTGCGGCGCTATTTTCCATGCCAGGTCCACAATCTGCCGCACACGGCTCACCGACTGCCGCCTTATATCCTCGTCACGCGAGCAGAGGTCCACCAGGTTCTCCCCTATATACTCCGCCACGTG
>JAUXGI010000246.1 GCA_030622295.1 Planctomycetota bacterium | reverse complement strand
GAGCATATACAGCCTGCCGTCGCTGCGGGCCGAGACCTCCTGCGCCTGCAGCATATACGTGTGGGCCATATCGACCCTGCTCGTGTCCAGCAGCGCCCGAACCAGCGCGGACAGCGCGTGGAGTTTCAGGCGGGTTACGTTGCTCCGCTCGGCGGTGTTCAGGGCCTCCTGCAAAGCCGTTATGCACTCCTCCGCCCTGCCGCGCCTCAGGAGCACGCTCCCCAGCAGAACGCCGGCGCGGACCAGGGTCTCTCTGTCGTGTGAGTCGCGCGCCAGGCGCCGGGCGCGGCTCAGGTGGTCTTCCGCTCTCTTCAGGTCGTCCATGTGCAGGTGATATTCACCCCGGGCGGCAAGCAATTCCGCGTCCTCGACGCCGTGCCGCGCGGCCGCCTTCTCGGCGTAACGGAAGGATTCCCCGGCACGCTCCACGTCTCCCGACACCATGTACAACCTGCCCAGGTCGCGCGCGAGACGGGCGGATTCGAGCGAATCCTTTTCACTGTTTCGCAGGCCGGCTTCAAACTGTGCGCGTGCCCTGGTCAACTCGCCCATTTCGGTGTTCAGGCGGGCGATCTTGCCCAGCACGGCCACGTGCCGGCGCCTGTCAGCGCCGTGCTCGCCGACAATCGCCAGGGCGCGTTCGTAGTATCCCAGCGCGGCCTGCAGCCCCGCTTCGGTCTCGGCAATCTCCCCCGCGCGCAGCAGACATTCCAACAGTTTGCGGTTGTTGCCGCAGCCGGAGTAGTGGTATATCAGGTCGTCGAGCACCGGGTCGAGCGAACCCGCATGACGCGCCTCGATAATGCGCCCCATCTGTTCGTGATGACGCGCCTTCGCGCGCATATCCATCCGCATGTAAAAGTACTGCCGAAGGCGCTCGCCGGAGAACCGGTACTCTTTGCCCTCCGGTCGGCTTACCTCCTTCAGTATGCCCTGCGACACCACGTCGCCCAGGATATAATAAAGGTCCAACTGGGCCATTCGGGTCAGAGTCATGAGGGTCTTGAAATCAGCGCCCCACCTGACGACGGCGCCCGCCTCGACGACCTCGCGATGGTGCGGGCCGAGCGCCGGCGCGCGCCCCAGTATCATGTCCTCCAGGGTATACGGGATGTTGTAATGCTCCAGTTTTTCTTCGTCTATCTTCCACTGGCTCCCCACGCGGTAGATTATCTCCTGGTCGGCGAAGGACTTCACTATCTCCTCGGCGAAGAGAGGATTCCCGCCGGTGATGCGGGCGACTTCCTCGCCCAGGCGTCGGGCGCACTCCGAGTAGGCCATCATCGAGCCTATCATCTGTTCCAGGTCCTTGCGGTCGATGGGCTTGAGGCGCACCTCGACCGTTTCCTTCTTCTTCTGCAGGCGGCTCAACATGCGGGTGAACGGGGTCTCGCGGACGCCCGGTTCGTCCCGGTACGCCGCCACCAGGCACAGCGGCCTCTCTCCACAGGCCTTCGCCAGTTTCTCGAAGAGTTCGCAGCCGAACCTGTCCGCGAACTGGAGATTCTCAACGCACAGCGCCAGTGGCCTGTGCGAGCAGATGGTCAGCAGCAGGTCCGCGATGTTGCGCGCCATCAGCGCAGGCTCCGCCGATATCGCCTCCTGCAGGTTCTCCAGGAACCACTCCGCGGTGCCCTTCGGCGACAGGCGCGCCAGCGTTATGCTCCACTCCCACACCTTCTCCGAGAGCAGCCGCTCCTCCAGCCTCTTCATGGCGTGCAAGGCCTGCGAGAGAACCTCGGAATAATACTGGGCGTGTGCGCCGGCAGACGGATTGGACGCACCGGAAAGGAAGACCGGTTCATCCAGGAGATGATTCGCCCGGAACTCTCTCAGCAAGCGCCTCCTGCCGGTGCCCGCCGCGCCGTGCACCAGCAGGCAGCACCCGCGCGACTCCAGCGCCTTGCGCAGATAGGTATCCAGGACCTCCATCTCACGCCGCCTGCCCACGAAGGCCGGGGAGAAGAGATACTGGCGGCCCTTGAGCACCGCCGTCTCGCGGGCCTCCTTGCCGCCCATCAGTTCCACCAGCCGCCGCCCAACTTCCTCCGCGGTTTGGTAGCGCCCGTCGGGGTTCTTGTTCAGCAGGCGCAAAACCGTTGCCTCGACTTCAGGGGGGATATCGGGATTTATGCGGGACGGCGCTTGCGGAGCCTTGTTCAGGTGGCCCAGGGCAATCGTCATGAAGTCATTGCCGGGGAAAGGGAGTTGGCCGGTGAGCATCTCGTACATGATGACGCCCAGCGAGTAGAGGTCCGAGCGCGTGTCCTTGCCCAGGCCCTTTATCTGCTCGGGAGCCATGTATTCAATAGTCCCCTCTATTTTAACATCCTCTTTTACCGTCACGGTCTCGCCGCCCACCGGCCGGGACAGCCCGAAGTCAATCAACTTCACCCGGGTGTCGCTCAGGTGCACCGGCGTGGGAGTCTCCGCCTTCTCTTCGGTCTCCGGTCTTCGGTCTCTCGTTGCCCGTTGTCCGCCTGAGGCGGATTGCCCGTTGCCCGTTGCCTGTTGCCTTGATATCAGCACATGCGCCGGCTTCAGGTCCCCGTGTATGATTCCCTTCTTGTGGATGAAGTTCAGCGCCCGGCATATCTCCGCGCCGATGTGAAGCGCCTCCGCCATCGGCAGCGCCTTCGAGGTGTCAAGCACACTCCCGTCGACGTACTCCATCGTGAAGTAGCGCTCTTGGAATTCATACATCCGGACCAGGTTCGGATGCTCAATCTCCTTGATGGCGCTGAATTCGCTCTCGAACCGTCCCAGACCGTCACCGGCGACGAGGTCTTCCCTGATGGTCTTCAGGGCCACCTGCCTGTTGCTGATTATGTCGCGCGCGAGGAAGACCTGCCCCATCGCGCCCGCGCCCAGCAGGCGGAGCAACTCGTAGCGATTATCGATTGTGTCACCGACCTTCACGATGTCTCCGACGGAACCAAGACCGAAGACCATAGACAGAAGACAGAAGACAGAAGACAGAAGACAGAAGACAGAAGACAGAAGACCAAGAGACAAGCGGGCAAGCAGGAAAGGGGGGCAACGCTCGTGGTTTCCCCGTGCCCGTTGCCCTTTATCCCCTCTGTTGAACTATTCCACAAGCCGCTGTATTATACAACATGTAGGGAAATTCCGCAAGGCACGTGGAGGAAGTAGGTAAGTAGGAGAGTAGGAGAGGCTTCTGACTGCTGACTTCTGACTTCTGACTGTTTTATCCACAGATTGAATTAACCGCCAAGACGCCAAGAGAAATAGCCTCAGATAAACGCAGATGGACGCAGAGAAAATAGTAAATATCGAAGATCCGGCCTTTCTT
>JAUXGI010000031.1 GCA_030622295.1 Planctomycetota bacterium | reverse complement strand
TCATTGGCGGCAGGGAGGTCGCGCCGCACGCCGGTCAAGTCGTCTTCGACATCCTCCTGTGGCCCGGCTCAGAGAAAAAAGTGGAAGCGGAAATCATCCTGGAAAGCAATGCGCTTCTGAAAGGTGCCGGTGTTTCAAAGGAAGGATTGAGATACAGGCTCATTGCGCCGCTTGAAGGCATCGTGACTCTCGTTCCCGTGGTCGTCGCGGGCGGTGCGGGGGACTCGCCCGTGCCGTTTCGCATCAGGATAACCGGTTTCACCGTCAGGCCGAAGTAACGGGTGTAATGACCGAAAGTCGCGATTGTTATGAATTTTTCCGGCATTCTATTTGTGTTGTTTATGGCTCAAGGCCCGCTCTGAGGGTTACAGACCTTCATAATTTCCGGGCTTAATATATCCATAAAGAGTCGTGCACGACCAAACAACCCTACCTTTATTCTTTCCTTTTCAGACTCGGTCTGATTCTCTGACCCGATCAGCGCTTCGTGAGGAGTCAAAGCGCCTTTGAGGTTCTCTTCGATATATTCCCTGTTATTCAGGTATTCCTCCTTGAAAACAACAGAGAACGCCGGTTGTGAGTATGTCAGACACCAGCTACCATCATCCATTGGCAATACGTTGAAATCCGGATGATACGTGTAAATCTTGAAGAGCACTTCGAGCACCTCTTTATTAGGGTTTTCGGAGTCTCGTGATATTTTGACGCATGTTCCGTGCTTGCACACGGCAAAAGCGTGCTTGTTGTTTGAGTAATGGCGAAATCTATCGGCTATTCGATTGATGTCAACTGGAATGTTCGGCTTCCAATCAGGAGCCGGCATATCGATTTTCTTGTAGTAGTCCATCGAGAAGACGATTTCTTGGTTCTTGCGTTTACGCCTGGCTTTTGCCCAGCAATACACAAGAGCAAAGATCGCGAAACCGATCAAGGACACGGCCAGCACTATAATTTGAGTAGTAGACATAGTTATTCTCAAATGGGCTCATGAATAATTACCGCCTGTTTGTTGCGTGGTAGTGAAGGGAAAGGGCTTTAACCCGTCCCGGGTAGTCAAAAGGCCGGTTGGGTTTCTCCGGCCTGAGTTATGGTGTTACCGTGCTGTACGATAAGGTAAAAGGTCACAGTTTGAAGTATTCGTATTTATTGGTGTTCATTCGTGGTTTCGCGGTTTGTAGTGGTTCCTGTCGGCGAAGCAGTCCACCGCGCGGAAGCCCGTGCCCAGCCTGCCGTAGTGCAAGACACCCGCAGGGATGAAATAAGAATCGCCGGGATTACACATACGAGTCTCTTCGCCGATTGTCAACTCCATCCGCCCGCTCACCACGACTCCCCACTGGTCGCCGTGCGCGTGCCTCGGCAGCAGGACCTCCCTTTCCGCTTCCATGAATATGGTCTGCATCGTCTCGCCCTGCAGCAGCCACGCCCGCAGCACATCCAGCGGCTGGTCCGCCTCGGGCAGGTTCTTCACAAATTCGGGAAGTTCCCCTGATTTCACAAGGGCTGTCCTTTCCGGTAATGAGTCGGCTTTACCGTCAGGCCGAAGTGACGGGTGTCAGGTGTCGTCTTCGTCGGCGCGGCCTTCTTTCCCGGTGGTTTCTTTGCGTCGAAGCGCGGCAACAGCGCGCGGCGCGTCGGATTCCCTTACCTGCAGTTTCACGCCGCCGATTGCAAGGCTGTAAAACGGAGCCACGTTGCTAAAGGTTTCGTCAACCAGCCGGCATTCAATACCGTCCATCTCCAAGATTGCCCTGGCGAAATCCGCCTGAACGGGATTCATAAAGGTCGCGACTGTTACAAGGTCGTCTGACATTTGTTGTGTCTCCGGGTTCTTCGGTGAAGGTTGCCGCTTCACTCCTGTTGTCTCATCGTGCGGCGACGGCGACGAAGATTTGTCCGGCGCCTGCCTTGCGGATTTCCCGGGCGCACTCGGTCACGGTCCCGCCGGTGGTCATCACGTCGTCCACCAGGAGGACGTTCCTGCCCTTGATTGCATCAGGACGGCGGATGCGGAAGGCGCCTTTCAGATTGCTCAGGCGCTCCCCGCGCGAGAGGCGCGTCTGGGGCCTGGTGTGGCGGATGCGGCGGAGGCTGTCCCTGTCGACAGGCAGGTCCAGAACGCGAGCGATATGCCGCGCGATGAGTTCGGACTGGTTGAAGCCGCGCTTGAAGCGCCTGCGCCAGTGTATCGGCACCGGCACAATCACGTCGAGATGCTGCGTGAAGTCCTGTCTGCGCAGTATCGCGGCCAGCATCCGTCCGAGCGGTTTGGCGAGAGCGCGCCGGCCGAGGAATTTCAGCGCCCGAACGACCTCCCCCATCGGCCCTTCATAGGGTGCCAGGCTCACCGCGCGTCTGAAGTTCAACTTGAGGTTATGGCACTTCGGGCACATTCGCATCTCCTCGGGGTCTCGCACCACACCCGCACCGCACCGGGGGCACATCATATCGCCGGCGAAGTCGGCCTTCACCATGCACGTCCCGCACAGCGGCAACTCCCACGGGCCTTCCAGCGGCGCCTCACAGGAGAGGCACACGCCCGGGTAGGCGATGTCCAGGATTGCGGTCAGCGCTTTTTTCGTTGCTCGGACTATCATATATTCTCAGTCAGCGTGCAAAAGGCAGCGGCAATGATAGTTTCAGGTTCCAGGTCTTCGGTCTCAGGTCTCAAGTATCGGGCGTCGTTTTGGTTTGCGGTGTTTGCGGTCGCCCGCGATATGCCGCCTGAGGGCCTGGCCGGTATAAGACGCCTGGTTTTTCATTATCTGCTCGGGCGTGCCCGCAGCCACGACGTACCCGCCGGCATCGCCGCCTTCCGGCCCCAGGTCGATTATAAAGTCCGCCGTTTTCAGCACGTCCAGGTTGTGTTCTATCACGAGAACCGTGTTGCCCATCTCCACAAGCCTGTTGAGCACTTCGAGGAGTTTGCTGATGTCTGCGAAGTGCAGGCCGGTTGTCGGTTCGTCAAGAATGTAGAGCGTGTTTCCGGTTGTCGGGCGCGCGAGTTCCGAGGAGAGTTTGACCCTTTGAGCCTCGCCGCCGGAGAGGGTGGCGCTGGACTGACCCAGCGCCATGTAGCCCAGGCCCACGTCGTCAAGGGTCTGGAGGATGTGCCTTATCCGGGCGAAGTTTGCGAAGAACTTCAGCGCCTCCTCGACTCTCATCTCGAGGATGTCGGAGATATTCTTGCCCTTGTAGCGTATTTCCAGAGTTTCGCGCTCGTAGCGGCTGCCCTTGCATTCTTCGCACACCACGTAAACGTCGGGCAGGAAGTGCATTTCGATTTTCCTGGTGCCCTGGCCCTGGCAGGCCTCGCAGCGTCCGCCGCGGACGTTGAAACTGAAGCGCCCCGGGCCGTAGCCGCGTATCTTGGCCTCGGTCACCAGGGCGTAGAGGCCGCGTATCCGCGTGAAGACGCCGGTGTACGTGGCGGGGTTGGAGCGCGGCGTGCGGCCGATGGGGGACTGGTCTATCGCGATGACCTTGTCTATCTTGTCCACGCCGAGTATCCTGTCGTGCAGGCCGGGTTTCTCGCCGGTGTTGTGCAGGGCGCGCATCAGACCGCGGTGCAGTATCTCGCTGACGAGAGTGCTTTTGCCCGAGCCGGATACGCCTGACACACACACGAAAAGCCCCAGCGGTATCGCGACGGTCAGGTTCTTCAGGTTGTGCTCCCGCGCACCGACCATGGTAATATACCGGCTCTTCTTGTCGGGCTTGCGGCGTTTCCCGGGTATCGGTATGCGCAGGCTCCTGCGCAGGTAGGCCCCCGTGAGCGACTCCCTACACTCCGTCACGTCATCCACTGTTCCCTGCACCACTATGCGCCCGCCGTGTTCGCCGGCTTCGGGACCCATGTCGATGATGTGGTCCGCGGAACGGATGGTCTCCTCGTCGTGTTCGACAACTATGACGGTATTGCCCAGGTCGCGCAGGCGCATCAGCGAATCCAGCAACTTCCTGTTGTCGCGCTGGTGCAGGCCGATGGTCGGCTCGTCGAGCACATAACACACGCCCACCAGCCCGCTGCCCACCTGCGTGGCAAGCCTTATGCGCTGGGCCTCGCCGCCGGAGAGTGTGCCGCTGCGGCGGTCCAGCGTCAGGTAACTCAGACCCACGGACAGCATGAACCGGAGGCGCTCCTGTATCTCTTTCAGCACCTGCCTGGCTATCTGCGCCTGCTCCTTGTTCAGTTTCAGGCTTGAGAAGAACTCGAATGCCTGCTCGACCGACATGTGGGTGACGTCCCTTATGTTCCTGCCGTCGATTGTAACCCCCAGCGAAGTGGGCTTGAGGCGCGCGCCTTTGCAGGCCGGGCAGGGCAGTTCGCTCATGTAAGACAAGATGCGCGCCTTGACGTATTCGCTGTCCGTTTTCCCAAAGCGGCGCATCAGGTTCGGCACGACGCCCTCGAAGAATGCGCCGTGTTTTTCCTCATCGTCCTCGTTCGTGCCGTACATTATCATTCTGCGAACATCCTCGGGCAGGCGCTCATAGGGCATGGTCATCGAGATGCCGAAATCCGCGGCGAACCTGCGGAGTTTGCGGTTGTACCAGATATTCATCCTCTTGCCGCCCCTGCGCCACGCATGTATGGCTCCCTCCTTCAGCGACAGGGATGGGTCGGGGACGATGAGGTCTTTGTCCAGTTCCAGCCGCGTGCCCAGACCGCCGCACTTCGGGCACGCGCCGTAAGGGCTGTTGAACGAGAAAATGCGAGGCTCGAGTTCCTCCAGGCTTATGCCGCAGTCCGGGCAGGCGTAAAGTTCGCTGTAGACCACGTCTTGCCACAGGCCGTCCACCTGCCGCGCGAGCGTCATTATGCCCTCGCCCATCCTGAGGGAGAGTTCGACGGACTCCTGCAACCGCGGGCTTATCTCATCCTTCACGGCAAGGCGGTCGACGACGGCCTCGATTGTATGCTTGCGGCGCTTGTCGAGTTTCGGGATGTCCTTGACCTCGGTGATTTCGCCGTCGATTCGCGCGCGTATGAAGCCCTCGCGTCGGATGCGGTTGATGACGTCGCGGTGCTCGCCCTTCTTGCCGCGTATGAGCGGCGCAAGCAGGATAAGCCTGGTGCCCGTGGGATTGCGCAGGATATCGTCAACCATCTGGACCGGCGTTTGCCTGCTGATAGGTTTGCCGCACCCGGGGCAATGGGGCGTGCCGACACGGGCAAAGAGCAGCCGCAGATAATCGTATATCTCCGTGGTCGTGGCAACGGTCGAACGGGGATTCGCCCCGCGTGAACGCTGCTCTATGGATATGGTGGGCGGCAGGCCCTCGATGAACTCCACGTCGGGCTTCTGCATCTGTTCGAGAAACTGCCTGGCGTAAGAGGACAGGCTCTCAACGTATCGTCGCTGACCCTCCGCGTAAATCGTGTCGAACGCGAGTGAGGACTTGCCCGAGCCGCTCAGACCCGTGATGACGACAAGACGGTCCCTCGGTATGCGGACGTCGATGTCCTTGAGGTTGTGCTCGCGGGCGCCTTTTACGATTATTGCTTTTGCCGGCACGTGATGCAATCGGAGGGACAATCGGATTTCCAGGTGAAGATGAAACCCGCATTATAGCACACCGGTTTCACCCTGCAAGGATTTCGTCACGTGGGGTGCGGGGTGCGGGTGTGCATGTAAGAATCCTGAGAATCGGGGAGTCAGACCCTTCCCGTCGGGCCGATGGGTCGGCCCTCCTCCTCAGCGTCTGACCCCCTCGCCGATCCGCCTCGGGCACATCCTCCCACCAGTGCCTGAGTTTTGATTTGACTCTGGCGGAAAACAGGGTATAATGTAAGTGTAGAGAGGGGGGCAAAAGGAGCGGGTGCAAATCTCGATTATCCGACTCGATGCAAATCGTTGATTCCGTGCAAGGCGGTTGGGGAAACACCCTTACCTCTTTTTTTTGTGTCGAGGGACCGAGATGCCTCGCAGTACTCGCGGACGCATTCCCCCGGAGCACGAGCAGGCGCTTTATCGCGTGCTGTTCGAGAACTCCCGTGAGGGCCAATACGTCCTGGATCGCGAAACCCAGCGATTCCTGGAGGTAAATCCCGGTTTTGAGGATCTCACCGGTTATTCCCGCAGCGAACTCCTTGACGGCAACCTAAGCCCGGAAGACCTGGTCCACGCCAGAGACCTTGAACTGCACGAAAACAAACTCGCCCCACGCAATCATTCGATAGCGGAGACGTATTCATTCAGGTTGCTGCGCAAGGACAAGTCGATTCGCCACGTGGAGACGACGGTGTCACTGGCGAAAGTTCGCGGGCGCGAGGTAATCGTCGGTTCAGTCAGGAACCTCACGCACTGGCGGGAGGTGGAAAAGCGCCTGCGTGACGAAATCGCCATGCAGCGCCGCAAGACCATCGAGGCCGCACGTGCAAACGTCAAACTGTTCGAACTAACCGAACAGGTAAGCACCACCTATGAACTGACGACATCCCTGGTAAAATCAAAGAACATAGACGAACTGTTCAAGGAATCCGCCAAGGTGCTCTGCGACAAGCACGGGCTTAACTGCAAGGATGTAACCTTCTACCTGCTCAAGAACACGACTCTGGAGGTGGCCTTTACTACCAAGAGGAAAGCAAACCGGCTGAAATTGTCCACGAACCCCAGACTGCGCAGCCTGGCCGAGGGCGAACTGCTGGAGCCGATTGCCGGCACGCACCACATCATGATTCCTTTCCGTTCGCGCGACCGTGTCTTCGGAGTGCTGCGGGTGGAGTTCCCCCGGGACGCCGGCAAGATAGACCTCGAGACGGACGACGCCGTCATCAGGGGAAGATGGGACATATTCAACACGCTGGTGAATGTAATCTCCGTTATGATTGACAACCTGCGGCTGTACGAGAAGGTCGTCCAGCAGTCAATCAAGGATCCGCTTACCGGCCTGTACAACCGCCGCTATTTCGACAGGCAGGCGCACACCGAGTTCGTCCGAGCCGGGAGATTCGGCAAAAGCCTCTCCTTCATTCTCATCGACATAGACAATCTCAAGGAGATAAACGACGAGTTCGGGCACCAGGCCGGCGACGAAGTCCTCCGCCAGGCTGCAAACATCCTGAAGGCCCACTGCCGCGAGATGGACATAATCAGCCGCTACGGCGGGGACGAGTTCGTGGTAATCCTGCTCGAGACCGGCGCAGACGCCGGGCTGGGCAAGGCGGAGGAACTGTGCGGCCTCATAGCGGAGCACCCTTTCGCCACGACCAACGGCGCACCGCGCGAAATCCCGGTCACCATCAGTGTAGGCGTAGCCTCACTGTGCGGCGAGATGCAAAATGAGTCGCAACTGCTCGAATCCGCCGACCGCGCGCTCTACCTGGCCAAGAACCAGGGCAAGAACCGCTCGTGCCATTTCGAACCGAAACGCAGTGAGGACCGCCCGGATTTCCACACCTGATTGCCCGGACTGCACGCATCTCTGCGAGGCTCGGGGAGTCAGACCCTTCCCGTCGTCCCGACAAGTCGGGACTCCTCCTCAGCGTCTGACCCCCTCGCGAAACCTGGAACCATCACGCCCTCGGGTGGGCCTTGTCGTAGATTTTCTTGAGACGTTCGTGTGTGACGTGGGTGTATATTTGCGTGGTGGAGAGGCTGGCATGGCCCAGCAGTTCCTGGACGCTGCGCAGGTCGGCGCCGTTATTCAGCATGTGCGTGGCAAAACTGTGGCGCAGCGTATGCGGAGAGGTCTTGTCGGCCAGGCCGGCCCCGGCGGCGTGTTTCCCAATCAGGCGCTCCACGCTGCGGGAGGTTATGCGGGCGCCGTCTTTGTTCAGGAACACGGCCTGCCTGTCAAATCTCCTGCCGGCGAAGTGGGCATCCCGCAGCGCCAGGTAGTCGGCAATGGCCGCCTGCGCATAAGTGCCCAGCGGCGCCAGCCGTTCCTTGCGCCCCTTGCCGAGAACGCGCACGACTCCCGACCTGCGGTCGATGCCGCGCAAATCCATGTTCACCAACTCGCTCACGCGGATGCCCGTGCTGTAGAGGGTTTCGAGTATCGCGCGGTCCCGCAGGCCCTGGAACCCCTCCGCCCGGGGCTGTTCGAGAAGGCGCCGGACCTCTTGCACGTCCAGGAACGCCGGGAGTTTCCTTTCCAGTTTCGGCGAGCGCACGCCCAAGGCGGGGTTGGACCTGACGTATTTCCTTCGGCAGAGGTATCGGTAAAGGCTGCGCACGGAGGCGAGTTTGCGCGCGGCGGAACGCTTGGAACAGCCCGTATCCCTGAGTTTTGCCAGGAACGTTCGTATGCGCACGTTGGTGACCTTTTTGAGGTCCTGGTTGCTTTGAATATGCAGGATGTCGCAAAACTGCGACAGGTCGCCCTGATAGGCGCGGATAGTATGCGGCGAGGCGTCTCGCTCGAACTCAAGCGACTCGAGGAATCGTTCGATAGGCCTTATCATGATGAACAAGGGCAAGGG
>JAUXGI010000297.1 GCA_030622295.1 Planctomycetota bacterium | reverse complement strand
TCTTTTCGATTTCCGCCGTCGATGGGTGAGTCGTGATGGCGTCGGACACGTGAGTGGAGGACGGCGGCCGGGTCTCGGCTTCCTCGTAATCGGGTTCTTCCTCGGCCAGTTCCAGGCCGAAATCCAGGCCCTCTATTGCCTTGATATCCTCGATGACCTCCCGCACGCTCTGGTAACGCTGTTCGGGGGCCTTGGCCATCATCTTTTCGACGACGTGCGAGAGAACCTGAGGGACGTTGCGGTTGAGTTCGCTCAGCCTGCGCGGGGTTTCCCTGACGTGCTTTTTCAGCAGTTCCTTGATGCTGCCGCCGCTGAACGGTGTGGTGCCGGCGAGCATCCGGTATGTCGTCGCTCCGAGCGAATAGATGTCGGCACGATGGTCAACCTGTCTGCCGAGGGCCTGTTCGGGGGCGATGTAATGGGGGGACCCTGCTATGCCCTCGACGCGTTTTTTCTCGTCGGTTTCCAGGTAACTGAGGGCCAGGCCGAGGTCGCAGATTTTAATGCTGTCGTCGTCGGTTATCATCAGGTTGTCAGGTTTGATATCCCGGTGGACGATGCCCTTGCGTTCGGCGTATTCCAGACCCTTTCCGGCCTCGACGGTGTAACGTATTGCTTCTGAAACCGTGAGGCGTTTTCTGCGCGAGACCAGGTTCTGCACGCTGCCGCCGCTTACATATTCCATTGCGAAGTAATACCTGTCCCGGTCCTTGCCGACATCGTAGGCCAGCACGATGTTGGGGTGCTGCAGTTGCGCGGCGGCGCGCGCCTCGCTTATGAACATCGAGATGAACTTGCGGTTTTGCGCCAGGTCGTCCGACAGTATCTTGAGCGCCACGGGCCTGTTCAGAGACAGTTGCATGGCCCTGTAAACCGTGCCCATTCCGCCGCGGCCGATGCGGCGCTCCAGGCGATAACCGGCAAGCACCTCTCCTATCAGGCCGCCCGCGTCGTCTTTCTCCTCGTCGGGAAGAAGAGGTATGAGGATTTCGCCGACCTTGATGCGGTCCCCGATGCGCAGTCTTGCCTGAGTAACGGACCTGCCGTTCAAATAGGTGCCGTTGGTGCTTTTGAGGTCGGTCAGAACGAACTCGCCGTCGCGATTCTCTATCCTGAAGTGCCGGCGTGACGCGAGCGAGTCGGATATGCGCAGGTCTACGCCGCTCTCCCTGCCGCCAATCAGCGCAGCGCAGGACTCGAGGGAGTATTCCCTGCCTTTGTCAACACCGCTTTCTACTACAAGTTTTGCCACGTCGTCACTCCGACAATCACTCCATACCGGTGACAGTCACCAAAGAACCGTTCCTTTACAGCCCCTCGAACAATGCCGTGCCGATGCGCACCATCGTCGCGCCTTCTTCGATTGCGACTTCAAAGTCCTGGGTCATCCCCATTGACAGGTGACGCATCTGAAGGGTCGCGCTTTCCTCGCTTCGCAAAGAATCGGCTATCCTGCGCAATTCCCTGAAACAGGCCCTGCACACGTCCATATCGTCGGTGAAAGGCGCCATCGTCATCAAGCCCTCCACCGTAATGTTCGGCAGACCTGCGGTCCTGACGGCAAGTTCCGGCGCATCTTGAGGCAAAACACCGAATTTGGCCTCTTCGCCGCTGGTGTTTACTTCGATGAGCACGGGCGTTACCGCGCCCTTCTGTTGCGAGCGCCTGCTTATTTCCTCCGCAAGTTTCAGGCTGTCCACGGCGTCGATTCTGTGGAAGAGCTCCAGCGCTTTTTTTGCCTTGTTGCGCTGCAGGTGGCCTATCATATGCCATCTGACCGAACCGGGGGAGACCGCTATTTTAGGCTCCGCCTCCCGGACGCGGTTTTCGCCGAGGTCGGTCACGCCGAGTTCCGCGAGTATCCGGACCTCTTCGGGGCCGACGGTCTTGGTTACCGCGACCAGTTGCACATCGTGTTCGCTTCTTCCTGCGCGGCGGCAGGTCTCGGCTATTCGCCGACGTACCTCCCCCACGTTGGCTGTGATAATCCTGCGCTTTTCAGAAGCCTCCATATCTTTTAACACACCTCCTCCGCAAGGTTTCGCAAAAAGCCGATTTTATCAGAGAATAAAGGCGTGGTCAATTGCCCCTGCGAAGAAACGACAGGAAGATATGCTTGCGGGTCAGCGGCGCTTCGGACGCCGGAGGTGTTTTACCGTCGACATCAGTTTGCGGACGCGGGCGGTGTCGACGGGGTATTTGATGCGTCCCGCACGTTTGAGGTATGTGCCGACGACAAACCCGTCGGCATCCGCGAAGTATTCGCCGACGGTCTGCGGGGTTATGCCGCTGCCGACTATAAGCGGAACGGAGACGGCGGCCCCGGCGCGGCTGACTTCTTCCGGGAGTGCGGCGGCGCCCGTGGCGAGTCCGGTGATGATTGCCACATCGGCAAGGCCGCGCTCCACCACTTCTTTCGCGAGGACTCCTGCATCCCTGCCGTCGAGGGGCGCGGCGTGTTTCACGTTCACGTCGGCGAAGATGAGAATGCTGCTTCGCAGGCTCTCGCGGAGCCGCAACGTCTCGTGCGCCCTGCCCTCGATGATGCCCTGGTCGGTCGCGTAGACGCCTGTGTGTACGTTGACCCGGACAAAATCAGCGTCGATTGCCGCTGCTATTCCCATTGCGGCCGCGGCGTCGTTCCTCAGCACGTTCACGCCGAGCGGGACCTTCGGGAAGCGTTCGCGAATCCGCAGGGCCACCGCGGTCATTGCGGCTACCGTGGGGGGGGGGACCCGGTCCTTGAAAAACGGCGCGTCCCCGAAATTTTCGACGATAAGCCCGTCCGCGCCGCCCTTCACAATCGCGTCGGCATCGGCAAGAGCGGCGGCAAGGACTTTTTCCATCGGCCCGCCCCACCCCGGCGCGCCGGGCAGCGGCCTGAGGTGTACCGCGCCGATGACCGGTTTTGCG
>JAUXGI010000139.1 GCA_030622295.1 Planctomycetota bacterium | reverse complement strand
GGGGGGGGTGCCAGAGGAGGGATGAGTTTATCCCGAGCCCCGAAGTGTGGGGGCGAGGGAAACCCTCACGCTCTGGTGAGTACGTGAAAATCCCGCCACACCGCTATAGCAAGGAATGGTGCCAGAGGAGGGACTCGAACCCTCACCCTCTGCAAGGAGGACGGGATTTTGAATCCCGCGCGTCTGCCGATTCCGCCACTCTGGCTTACTGGATGTTGGATTCCGGACATTGGACACTAGGTTGAGGCTGATGGTTGCCACGAAACCGCTGGAGTGGAACAACAGGCAGCCTGCAACAGTGAACTTCCGCAATCGCCCGCCTATTGTTTCGTATCCAAACTCCAGAGTCCCGAGTCCAGCGTCCAAAATCTAATATCCAATTTACCATCTGGGCGGTTTCTCCGCAAGGGGCGGGCCGAGGATTTCGTTCATTACTATTGCTGTTTTAGCGTCCGATTTGATGAATCGAGCGAATGTCGGGCCTGTTTGTATTTGTCGGGAGGGCGCTTCTGCCCCCCACTTGGCGGCCAACTCTGCATTGAGGCTGGTGACGGCAGGAGCGGCCTCTTCCACCCACACGGGTTCGCTTGGTAATCTTGCCAGGCCGGGCATTGGGCCGGTCTCGCGGGAGATTTCGGGTATGACCGCTTCCGCGTAGCGTTCTTGGGCCTGCTGGGCGTATGCCTCATCCTGGGTCATTCTGTAGGGTGCCTGCTGTTGTTGCGGCCGATGAGCAGGGGGTGTGCCGGCCTGTTGTTGTTCCATCTGGCGCTGCCGTCTCATCTCTTCTTCGCGCAGAAATTGCTCCCTGGTGCGCTTTGCCGCGGCTTTCTGGGCGAGCACCACCAGCGCGGATGAGCCGAGAATGACGAGGAGAAAAATTATTTCAAATAAGCCGTCCATGTTCATGTGAGCGGTCTCCGGTCTCAGTGCTGAGCGGGTGGCGGAATCCGGACATCATTCTCGAGGTCACGCAAACCGGATCCGCCTGAGGCGGACCGCCGGAGGGCGGCCCCTTCGGGGTCGAGGGAAGGTAAGCCGAGGGACGAATAAACACGAGCATTTCATTCCTTGCCCTTGCCCCTTGCCCCTTGCTTTTGTTTACTGCTTCGGCGGCTTCTTGTGCTCGCGTTCCTCGCCGGCGATTGATTGTCTCATGTCCGTATCGGCCTGGATGTTGCGCAGGCGGTAGTAGTCCATGACGCCCAGGTTGCCCTTGCGAAACGCCTCGGCCATGGCCTTCGGTATTTCAGCCTCGGCCAGGACCACCTTGGCGCGGTTCTCTTGCACCAGGGCAATCATTTCCTGCTCTCGGGCTACGGCCATTGCGCGGCGCTGCTCGGCCCTGGCCTGGGCGACCCTCTTGTCGGCCTCGGCCTGGTCCGCCTGCAGGCGCGCGCCGATGTTAGCGCCGATGTCAACGTCTGCAATGTCGATAGACAGGATTTCATACGCTGTGCCGGCGTCCAGTCCCTTCCCAAGGACTGTCTTGGATATGTTGTCGGGGTTCTCCAGTACTTTCTTGTGTGAATCGGCCGAGCCGATGGTGGTAACTATGCCTTCGCCGACACGCGCGATAATGGTCTCCTGTGTCGCGCCGCCGACCAGCCGGTCGATGTTTGCGCGTACGGTGACGCGCGCCTTGGCCATAACCTGAATACCGTCCTTGGCGACGGCGGCGATGGAGGTTTTCCCCTTGGATACGTCGGGGCAGTCGATAACCTTCGGGTTTACGCTGGTCCTTACCGCGTCCAGTACGTCGCGTCCCGCCAGGTCGATGGCGGTGGCGCGCTTGAAGTCCAGTTCTATGCCCGCCTTGTTGGCGACGATAAGCGCCCGGACGACGTTCGGCACGTTGCCCCTGGCCAGGTAGTGGGCCTCCAGACTGTCTGTGTCGAGGTCCAGACCGGCCTTTGCCGCCATGATGCGGGCGTTGACTATCACGCTCGGGTTTACCTGCCTCAGGCGCATCCCCACAAGGTTGAGGATTCCCACGTGAGCGCCCGAAAGAAAGGCCCTCAGCCACAGGGAGCCGAAGTTGAATATCAGGATGAGCACGACGAGCGCCGCGATGCCCAGCGCGATGTACAGAATTATCGGCAGCGCATTCACTTCGTCGACGTTTGTCAGCAAGATGTTGCCGAGAATGTTTAATGCGTAGTCTTGCATGTTTCCCTCCTTGAAAGGGTTCAGTGCATACTTGCGGTTTCGGGTTTAGAATTCGATGTATCGAAGGCAACCGACGCAGTCCAAGAAGGCCCCGGTTTGACTATTTCTCCTCGACGGCCTTGACGACCACCCTGCCGCCTTCGACTTCAATTATTTCTATCTTTGAATTTCGGGGAATCATCTCTCCGCGAGTGACCACGTTTACTCGCTTGCCGCCTATTGTGGCCATGCCCGACGGCCGGAGGACCGTTCGGGCGACGCCCTCCATGCCGACCGGCAGCGCGGGGTCCGGGGGCGTGCTCACGGCTCCGGCTTCCTTGCGCAGGGCGGTCTTCAGGCTGGCGCGTTTCAGTCCCGAGTAGATGGCGACGGGGGTTGCCAGGACGACTACGACTATGCCGACTATCCCCGCGACCGTGCTCACCTGAAACGCGAAGTATATCGCGGCGACGCACGATATGAAGCCAATCGTGCCCACAAGCCCTCCCGGCACGAACATCTCCAGCGCTATGAGTGTCAATCCCACGGCAAAAAGTATGATCGCCAGTTCAAGCATGGCTCAGGCCTTTCGCACTACTATTCGATTTCCCGTGACATCTATGACCTCCACGTTTTCACCCTTTTCGATAAACTCCCCCTCGGCGACGACCTGGAACTGCCCCTCGCCGAATTCGGCCTTGCCGACGGGGCGCAGTTTGGTAATTGCCACGCCCCTGCTGCCCGTGAGCGAGCGAAGTTCCTCGGACGGCACGATAAAGCCCTGCTCAACGCTTTCAGCGGTTCTTAAGGCGATTCTGCTCAAGCCCGGCGTGCGCGGGAGCACCCGGATGAGGACAAGTATGAGCGCCACGGAGCCGACTATCCCGATGGCGACGTTCCGCAGGGTCGCCAGGAGGTAGGCCGTCTCCCACGGAGTATCAGGTATGACAAACGGAACAAGAGACAGCGTAATGCCGGCAACCATGAATACTAAGCCCAGGGCGCCCGTTACGCCAAAACCCGGTATGATGAACAACTCCACGGCGAGCAGGATTATTCCCACGAACACCAGCATTACCGTCCAGACATTGGCCGTATCAAGGACAAAGCCTATTGTCAGCAGCAGCAGCAGCGCGCCGCAACCCAGGATGCCCGGCACGCCGAAACCCGGCGTTGTGAACTCCATGTATATCCCGCCTACGGCAAGCAGCAGCAGCAGGGCGGTGACGAACGGGCTCGTAATGATGTTGTACATCGTTTCGCTGACCGTCGGCTCGTACTCCAGTACTTCCGGGTCTTTCAAGCCCAGGTAATCGAAGAGTTCATCCCTGTTGTTCACGACGGCCGCCGCGAGACCGTACTTCAGGGCTTCCCCGTCGGTGAGGTTCAGCAACTTCTCGTCGGTGACTATGTCCTCAATCTCATTGATGGTCTGCCCTTTTTCGTAGGCTTTCAGTCGTTCCCGTTGCATGTTTTCCGCCCGGATGATGCGATGTTCCAGGAACTGCTCTCCCTGCAACACTTCAACCCACTTGAGGCATACCCGCATGTCCACCATCGCTTCTGCCAGGTCCGCATTGTGTCCCTTCTTTGCCGCGATCGCCCTTATATCCGAGCGGAGGTAGGACAGCCATTTCTCGGGGACCGGTTTTACGGGCTCGCCGGGCGTCACTATGATTCCCATGGCGGACCCGATTGTAGATGGGGCGACCATGACAATCTCGTCGCACGCCATGGCGATATTCGCCCCCGCAGAGGTGGCCTTCTTGTTTATGAACGCGATGGTTCGGATGTTCTCAACCGAGGTCAGTTCTCCGCATATTTCATCCATTGTGTCTATGCGGCCGCCGTAGGTGTTTATGTCGATTACAATATAATCCGCTTTGTTCTCCCTTGCCTTTTCAATCGTTCTCATGGCGAACAACGCGAGGCGTGGAGTTATGTCTTCCCTTACAGATAGCCAGTAGACCTTTGCGCCGGTCCGCGCGGCGGGTTGAGCGGGTTCCTGCGGGGTTGTTCCGTTGGCGTCAGGCGTGCCGGCGGTGTCGTTGGCGGGCGCCTCGGCGAGCAGCCAGCCGGCGCTTGTCATCGCAATAACGCCGACAAGGAGCGCAATCGTCAGAAGGCCGATGTGCTGGAACCGGGTGTGCATGAGCGAGGCCCCCACCCCTCCATCCTCAAAGTCATCCAATGGAAACCGACCGTCCGAGAATTACTACAGGCACAGCCCGCGAGACGTTGTCGCAATGACTCTAACACAGTGTGCCTCGCATTGTCAAGCGATGCACTTGTCCGGGGAGTATGTAAGATTTGTTGGTGGTTTGGGTCAGAGCGCAAGCAATGGTGACTGTCCCCTTTACGGAGCCGAGCCCGATTTATCGGGGTCGGATCGTAGAAGGGGACTGTCACCGCCTGAGGCGGATTGCGGCACTGACCCCAGACCCCGGATCTGGGCGCC
>JAUXGI010000321.1 GCA_030622295.1 Planctomycetota bacterium | reverse complement strand
CTACACATGACATTGTTTTTTTGTAGGGAAAGTCCCAATGTGGTCGTCCGATTTATCTCTGTATTTTATCTTTTCTTCGTGTCCTTCGTGTCTTTGTGGTTTTTTCTAATCTGCGTAATCTGCGGATAAATCTCTGATTCTTTCATCGAGACGAAATGTCTAATCCGCGAAAAACGAGAGGGCATGACCCGCCCGCGAAGGCCAGGGGGCCGGTGGCCGCATGTGCGGTCCTCGTCGTAGTCGTTGCGGCGGCCTGTTACGCCAATTCGCTCTCCGGGGAGTTCTTCCTCGATAACGCCGTCCTCGTCAAAGACAACCCGATGGTGACCGACCCCGAGAACGCAGGCAGGATATTCACCAGCCATTACTGGGCTCCCCAAGAGGCGTCCGACCTCTACCGCCCGCTCACAATCTGGACGTACCATCTTCAGCGCACCGAGCGCGAGGAAGCGCCGCGCTCCGCGGCATTTCAGCAGCCGAGACCGAAGGAGACGCTGCGGTCGGAGCCGTATCACGTTTTCAACCTGGCACTGCACACGCTGAACGCCCTGCTGGCGCTTTTGGTCCTGCTGAACCTGTCGCGGACGCTGTCGGTGTTTGCCGACGACCGGCTGAACGTGCTGTTCGCCGGTTTCGGCGCGGCGCTCTTTGCGGCGCACCCGATAGCGACCGAGGCGGTGACGAACATAGTCGGGCGTGCCGACCTTCTTGTGATGTTTTTCCTGCTCCTCGGCTTCCTCCTGCACATGCGCGGGAGCGCGGCGAGCGGCGCGCGGGCGGCCCGGCGCTACATAGGCGCTGCGGCCTGCATGGCGCTGGGACTCCTGTCGAAGGAGAACGCCGTCGCGATGGTCGCCGTCCTTGCGGCGTTCGACCTGCTCTTCCTTTGGCCCCGGCAGGCGCGCAAAGACGGGCGCGGTTTCGGACGGTGGCTTTTGGGGAGGCTGAAGGCGTGCTACGGCTTTTACGCGCTGGTCCTGGCGGGGTGGCTCCTTGTCAGGTACCTGGTGTTGCACGACCTGCCCGTCAAGAGCGCAAGTTACGTCGATAATCCGCTGGCCTACATGCCGTTCCTGCAGCGCGAGGCCACGGCGGTAGTCGTGCTGGGGCTGTACCTGTGGCGGATGCTGTGGCCGGTGACGCTCTCGGCGGATTATTCCGCGGAGCAAATACGGGCGGTTCAGTCCCTGGTCGATGCGCGCTTCCTCGGCTCGCTGGCGGCTCTGGCGGTGACGGGGGTCGTTGCGGTCTTGATGTGGAAGAGGGCGCGCCTCGTTACATTCCTGATACTCTTCTTCTTCATTGCGCTCTTTCCCGTCAGCAACATGGTCGTCCTGACCGGCACTATCGGCGCGGAGAGGCTGCTGTACGTGTCGTCTCTCGGTTGGGCGGGCTGCCTGGCGCTGGCCGGTCTTTACCTGGCGGAAATGCTCCGGCGGAAATGGCGCGAGGCAGGCGTGGCGGTGCCGTGTGTCCTGCTGGGAGTTATCGTGATTCTGTACGGCTGGCGGACGCATACGCGAAACGACGATTGGAAGGACGAGATTTCGTTCTGGTCCGCAACCGCAGGGACGAGCGACCGGAGCGCCAGGGCGTTGCGGGGGTACGCACGCAAGTTGTACCAGCAGCAGGAGGAGGAAAACCTGGACGAATGCCGGCGCCTGCTCGAGCGCGCGCTGGACATGACGGACCGCTACGTCGCGGCGAATGCCACACTGGGCACGGTCTACAACACGATGGCGAAACTCGCCATGCGAAACGGAAACAGGGACGAGGCGATGGAGCGCCTTGACCGGGCGGAGGCCGTTCTCACGAGCGGCATAGAGCGGGACCGCATTCAGGAGGAGCAAAGGCGCAAAGAACTGGCGGCGGCCGGGCACAGGATGGGGCCTTTGCTTGTGGGGAACTGGCGACTCTACCTGACACTGGGCGATATATGGGCAACCAGGTCGCGAATCCTCCTCGAAAAAGATGAGGCGACAGAGGCTCTCGAGCGGGGGAGGCGGAATTATCGTATCGCCGTGCTTGCCGCGCCACACAATGCGAAAGCGAATACGGAATACGCCGCAGCGCTGATGCGCATTGCCGGAGAGCGGGAGGGGGATGAAAAGACGCATTTGCTTGAGGCGGCCGCGGTCTCTCTGTGGCGGGCGGTCATCAGCGACCCGTCCGACGCTTACGCCTGGCGCACGCTCGGGTCCTGTTATCAAACGCTCGAATACAAACCGGAGCAACTCATCGCGCCGGCGGGGGCGGGCTTCACCTTCGTGCCCGGGGATAATGAGAACCGCCGCTATCAGATACGCGCGTTTCGCTCACTGATAATGATAACACGGATTTCGCACGCGACCGACTCCGAGAAAAGGATAGAGAAGATTCTCAAGATCGCTGCGGGATACGGCATTCCGCGCTCGCAACTCAAGAGCGCAATGAGTGGCTCATTCGCCCTTGACGACCCCGTTGTCCTCACGGGACAGTAACCGGCACCCCTTTGCAAACTCTCAACCAGCCCGCATTTCTCACCACGGCTCGGGGAGTCAGACCCCCGATTCGCCAAACGGCAACAGGCAACAGGCAACG
>JAUXGI010000252.1 GCA_030622295.1 Planctomycetota bacterium | reverse complement strand
AGTTTTCAGATGATTGTCGGGGCCGTAATTGTGACAGTCCCCGTCGCTCACTTTCCAGGATTCTCACGTGCACCCATGTCACCTTGACTTGTGGATGTGATGTTGTTTTAATAGGATTCTGGTATTCGTAGTCGGCTTTTTACAGGCGGAGGAATGTGAAGACCGAGATAATCAAACTGAACCCTAAGAAGTACGACGCAGGCGACCTTGAACGCCCGGCCAAGGTTCTGTCGCAGGGCGGGCTGGTTGCATTTCCCACGGAGACGGTTTACGGACTCGGGGCGGACGCGCACAATCCCGATGCCGTTCAGCGTCTTTGCGCGGTCAAGAACCGTCCGCGAGAAAAGCCTCTCAGCATCCACATCGCTTACATGGGAGAGGTTTACCATTACGTGGAGGAGATACCTCCGCTGGCAAGGCGGCTGATGGACAAGTACTGGCCGGGGCCGCTGACGATAGTCTTTCCGGGCAATGCGGGCGCCGGCGTGGGCATAAGGTTTCCCGCGAACAAACTGGCGCAGGATTTCATTCGCCTGGCGGAGGTGCCGGTGGCGGCGCCCAGCGCAAACCTGGCCGGTTACCCCCCGCCGGAAAGCGCCGGGCAGGTGCTCAAGGCGTTCGACGGGAAGATAGACATCGTCATTGACGCCGGACCGGCTGCGTTAAAGCAGTCGAGCACCGTGGTGCGCGTGACGCGGAAGGGCTGGGAGATGCTGCGCGAGGGGACAATCACCCGGAAGATGGTTGCGGCGCTGGAGGGCGAGACGGTTTTGTTCATCTGCACGGGCAACTCCTGCCGCAGCCCGATGGCGGAGGCGCTCTGCCGGAAGGCGTTCGCGGAGAAACTGGGTGTGAAGGAGCGTGAACTGGAAAAGAAGGGCTGCCGGGTGGTGTCGGCGGGGACGGCGGCGATACTGGGCGGCCGGGCGAGCGCCGCGGCGCTGTCCGTGATGAAGGAATACGGCTGCAACATCAACAGCCACCGTGCCAGGCCGGTGAGCGCCGAACTGGTGGAAGAGGCGGACCGCATATACGTGATGGCGGCATTGCACAAGAAAATCCTTGTCGACTGGAAGCCGATGCTGGAGAGAAAGGTGTTTCTGATGGACCCCGACGGACGGGACATAGAAGACCCGATAGGGGGGTCGCTCGACCAGTACCAGCGGTGCGCGGTAAGGATTAACAGGTGCATGAAAAGAGTGATGGAGGAGTTATGAGAATTGCAATCGCATCGGACCACGCGGGCTACAGCGAGAAGGAAGAAGTGAAGAGACTCCTGACCAGTCTCGGCCACGAGGCGGTGGACTGCGGCACGGGGAGCGGGGAGTCGGTGGACTACCCGGAATTCGCCGCGAAGGCGGCGGAGATGGTTTCCAGGGGCGAATGCGACCAGGCGGTGATGCTCTGCGGAACGGGGATAGGCATGGCGATGACCGCGAACAAGTTCAAGGGTGTGCGGGCCGCCGTCTGCTACAGCGAGTTTTCCACGGAGATGGCCCGCAGGCACAACAACGCCAACGTCTTGTGCCTGGGCGCCAGGTCGCTGAGCATGGAACAGATAAGGAGGTACGTGGACATCTCCCTCAAGACGCCGTTCGAGGGCGGGCGGCACCTGCGCCGCATCAACAAGATTCACGAATACGAGAAGCAATGACACCCGTCGGCAAGAACATAATCATCGGCCTGGCGCTGGGTCTGCTCGGCATCGCGGGGGTGCTGGTGATAATATGGCTCACCGCGGAGCCGGTCGCGGAAGACATGCTGGCGGAGGGGGTGCGGCTGGCAGAAGAGGCCCGGGCCGAAGAGGAAGCGGCCTGGAGGCTGGAGGCGGAAGGCAGGCATGAGGAGGCGAAGGCCAGGAGGCTCGCCGCGCAGGCCGGATACGACCGGGCGAGGGACTTCTTCTTCAAAATCTATTCCGACCCGCAGCAGGAGAAAAACACCAGGCTGACGGCGGCGTATTACCTGGGGCTGATTCAGTACGCCCGCGGTTCACAGGAGAACCTGAACACCGCCATGTCCCTGTTGGAGGAGGTGGCGAACAACACGGAAGACCCCCTGGAGCGATTCGAGTCGTGCCGCGTGATAATGTCGTACGACTGGACCATCGAGGATTTCGACGGGCTGCTCAAGGTCCTGCGACTCCTGCAGAGAGACAGGAACCTGCTGCTCAAATTTAACGAGCAGCAGCGGATTATCGAGACCTGCAAGGAAGGGCGGGACGTGCTGGGGTTCTTCACCGACCACCCCGAATTCGGCCTGACGAGGGAGGACATCACCTGGGGCCGGTTCGGTTCTTATGACAAGAGTTACTGGGCGAGCAGGCGGCTGTATCGCAGTGTTGCGGACATGATTGCGCGCGGGGCGTCCGGGCAGGCGGCGATTACGCGCCTGTTCGATTGGTGTGTCCGCAATGTCGTGAGCACGAGTGACGACGAGGGCCGGCGCTTCGTCACCTCGCCCCACGAGCGCCTGTACGCGGGGCACGGCACCGCAGAGGAAAGGGCATGGGTTTTGTGCGCGCTTATTGAAGCGTTGCACTACCGGATTTGTCCTGATAATCGCGAGAAGTGCGAATACGAGGCGATGGTACTCAAGGTGGGCGACAGCACCCTGGTGTCCGCCTGGGACGGGAGGCGCGCCTGCCTTTTCGACATGGACATGTGCCTGCCGGTCTACGGCGAGGACGGCAAGAGCATGGTGCCGCTGGACGCCATACGCAAGTCGGGTGAGGATGTCGCGCTTAACACCGGCCTGGAAGGCGTCTCCTACCCCTACACGTCAAGAGATATAAGGAATGCGCGCTATCTGATTCCCTTTAATCCCGAGGCTGCGGCCTTCCGGCAGGCGATGCTCCTGCCCAATGACCTTGTGCCTGACCCGCTTGTGCATCGTCCGAAGAAGAATTATCGCCCCCTGTACGAGGATGCCGTACTGAAACTTGAAGAGGCGGTGCGAAGGCATTTTTCGCGGAAGGTGAAGGAGTTCCGGTATCCTTACAAGGACCCGGACGGCGGCACGCTGGAGTTGTGGATGGCCCCCTTTGAACTAAGCCGTCTCGCCGTGCTGAGTGGAATAATGGAAGACGAAGGGGCTGATGCAGAGGAGATTAAGGCCCTTGTGCCCGAAGAACGCGAAAAACTGGACGACCTCCGGAGATTTGACGCATCACAGGGGAAGCGCATTGAGCCCTTCAGGGTATTGCGCAGGGTGCAGTTGGAAGGCGAATACGCCCTGGTCGCAAGGCATTACCTGGCGGACTT
>JAUXGI010000020.1 GCA_030622295.1 Planctomycetota bacterium | reverse complement strand
GGTTCCGTAATTGTGACAGTCCCCGTCGCTCACTTTCTAGGATTCGTACATGCTCCCAAAACGGCGTAGGGGACGGACTTTAGTCCGTCCCGGAATCCGCCACAGGCGGATGAAGCCCGTTCCCTACATTGCGCTTGTGAGAAATGCGGGTTAGTTGAGAGTTTTTTTCCGCCGGGGCCCCCTCAAGCATTACGGGAGGATTGCCGATTACGTGTATGAATGCCGATGACAACTGTGGGGGGATAGCCACGGCTGGCTGAGATGAATCATGGAAGAAATCCTCTGCTACCTGTTCTTTCTGCTCATAACGCCTGTTGCGGTGGGCCTGTTTCTCGGGTCTTTCGCGGCAGAGCGCGGCAGACTGGAAACATATCTCAGTGACAAGAAGTTGCTCGACGTGAGGGTCGAGAAGTGGCGCGCGATGAAGCGCGAACTCTGCAAATGGAAAGAGCAGGAGCGCAGAAAGGCCGAGGAGAGGAAAATCCTTCGCAAGAAGACGATGTCGGACATGGTAAAGCAGATAATTTCAAAGGACTGACACGCACTTCTCACCAGGGGAGGTACGAGGGCAGGCACAGCCTGCCTTTTTACTTCCGGCCTTATTTCGCCGAGTATTTTTCAACCATCTCACCGTACTTGCCGCACGTCATCTTCCCCTCGGGACAGCCGCGGTTTCGGATGCACTTGGGGCCCACCGGGTTGAAGACCGACGGGCATACGTCACGCAGGATGACGAGCATTTCCCCGGCAACCGAGCGTATTTCCCATTGTGCGCGCATACACAGGCGTTGTTCGAGGAAGTGGACCAGTTCGCGAGCGTTCATTGTCACGAAGATTTTCGTCTCGCAGGCGTTGGGCAGAACGTAGCGAGCGTCCTCATTACTCGACTCCCCCGTTTCTCCCAGGGCCTGGTTCAGCCGGCGGTAACGCTCGGCCAGCATCTCCATTGTCTCACGGAAGTACTCAACGGCGTCTGATGATTTGCCCCCCGCCTCGACGGTCTTTCCCTCCATTTGCGGCGGCACGACGTAGTCGAAGTCGCCGTGGCCCACGTAGCGCTGACTGCGCTGGGAATACGACGCCAGCCTGTGCCGCACCAGTTGGTGCGTCATCGCGCGCGAGACGCCCTCTATGTAGAAAGTGAACGATGCGTGCTCGATTGGGCTGAGGTGGCCGAGTTCAAACAGTCTTCGCACGAACCTGCCGGCGGAAGCCTTGTCCTGCTCCGGCAGCCCCTCCACACGTTCCGCGTAGCAGAGTTTCGCGGCGGCCGCTATCGTTCCCTCGGGGTCGGGCGTCATGCGGTACAGTTTGACGACGGGTGTAACCGGCTTCATCTGTTGCCTCGCTGCAGTCGAAAACATCTGGGCCGTTCAGGTCAAAGGTCCTCAAGGCGGTGTTCCGCCGCTGTTTTTCATTCATACACTTCAGGGTTGACGCAGTGCTGCGGGCGCTCGCCTTTCATCATGGCGATGAGATCGGCCGCCGCCATCTCGGCCATCTTGTCGCGGGTGGACACCGTGCCGCTGCCGATGTGGGCGACCATGACCACGTTGTCCATCTCCGACAGACCGGGCGTGATTTCCGGCTCGTTTTCGTAGACGTCCAGCGCAGCCCCCGCAATAGTCCCCGCCTTCAGCGCCACAAGAAGCGCCGCTTCATCCACCACCGGGCCGCGCGCGCTGTTTATCAGGCAGGCGGTCCGTTTCATCATGGCCAGTTCTTTCGCCCCGATGAGATGATGCGTCTCCTCCGTCAGGGGCACGTGAAGAGAAACGAAGTCGGACTCCGCGAGCAGCGTCTCCAGGTCAACGCGCCGGGCGTTGACCTCCCTTTCCAGCGTTTCGTTTTGCGACCGGTCGCAATACAGGACCCTCATGCCGAAGCCTTTCGATTTCAGGGCGAAGGCGGTCCCGATTCTCCCCGCGCCTATCACGCCGAGGGTGGCCCCCGTTATGTCAGCGCCCAGGTGGAGCATGGGGGCCCAGCCGTCGAATTTGCCGGCACGGGTGAATCTGTCGGATTCGACGATGCGCCGGGCGACGGAGAAAAGCAGCGCCCACCCCAGGTCCGCCGTTGCGTCCGTCAGCACGCCCGGCGTGTTCGTGACGGGTATGCCGCGCCGGGCGGCTGTGTTAATGTCGATGTTGTTGTAGCCGACGGCGTAGTTGGCGATTCCCTTGATGGTCCGGCCCAGGGCGTCTATTACCTCCGCGTCGATGTTGTCGCACAGGAGGCACAGCAGGCCGTCACGTTCTTTCCCCTTCACCGCGTCCATGATTTCCTGCCTGCTGAGCGGCCGGTCGTGGGGGTTGACGTACAGCGTGTCGCACACGTCGGCGAGCGTCTTCAAACCCTTCTCAGGGATTGCTCTTGTAACAAAAACGTTGAAACCCACTCAGGTTCTCCGTCAGACAACGTCCACCAGAAAAGCAGCGGCATGTTACGAAAAGGGGCGGCTGATGTCAACGGAGTGAAACGGTGGGGTGGGGGCTGCCCCCCTCGCGGTGTCGATTAATCATTCCCGACAGAAATGACGTGTACCTTGCGCTTGATTCGACCGTGCGTCAGGATATAATGCGTGTCGGGGCCAACTGTCCGGTTCCGGCGAAGTCGGCGGAAAAAGGATTCAAGACATACCCCCTCATTGGCCGATATACTGAATGCTGAATGGACAAATCGTTGATGACGGTGCGACATGTGTATGTCGAGGGGGGTGTTGTTTGTAAATTTTTTCGGAGCTGAGTTAATGGAAATCCGAGGACCAGGCCGGGTATCCGAGACCACGAGGATCGAGTCGGCAGAGAGGGGAACGGGCGCTGCGAAGCCCGAGGCCGCTCACATTAGCCGTGAGGACACCGTGGAATTCAGCCAGATTTCCAGACTGCTGAGCAAACTGTCATCAACGCCGGAGGTTCGACACGACCGTGTTGAGGAAATCCGCGCAGAGATTGAGCGCGGCGAGTACATGACGGACGAAAAACTCAACGCCGCGATGAACCGTTTGCTGGATTTACTTACCTGAAAAGTCTGGAGGACTGGCGCAATCCGTCATCAGCACGGCATCCGTGGAGTAATCGGCGGATTCTGTGCGCGCAACGTCGGGGACGTATCGTCCCCGCCGCAAGGAAGACCACCGCCCCGATGAGTCGGGGCTTTTTCTGTTGCGGCGACAAACCGTTTCTTGTACCTTGATGCCAGCCTTTTTTCACTCCAGTACGCCGCCACCATTAACCCATGGAGGGAAAGTATGATTACCTTTGACCAATTCAAACAACTGGAAATCAAGACCGGCAAGATACTCTCCGTGGAAGACCACCCGAACGCCGACAAGTTGTACGTGATGAAGGCGGACCTGGGCGGCGAGGAGAGACAACTGGTCGCCGGCATTAAGCCCTGGTACCCGGATGCCCGGTCTCTGGTGGGGAAAAGCATAGTAGTCGTAACGAACCTGGAGCCTGCGAAGATCCGCGGTGTCGAGAGCACGGGGATGCTCCTGGCGGCGAGCGCGCCGGACCGCAGCGATATCGTACTTCTTACGCTTGACCGCGACCTCCCCCCCGGCTGTGCGATATCGTGAGCAAGTCCCGCAGGGCGGACATCGTCGGAAAAACCATGGGAACCGCCGTTTTCGTTGCTTTTTTCGGCGGCGAACACTAACATTACGGCACTTGTTTTCTGTCTGAATTCGTTGTGAGAAGCGACACTTGCTGCTCACGGTTACCTCACACTGAAGGAGGTATTGCCATGAAGAAGGTCAGCATAGTATTTGCATTGATTGCGATGATGCTCTTTGTCTATGGCTGCGGCAAGGAGGACTCGTCCCCAAAGGGAAAGGAGACCCCGGGTGGCACGGAAGGCAGAGAGGGGGACACCGGCCGCGACGAGGCGCAGCCGGACACCGGCGGTGAGGAAACACCCGATACGGGTGATGGTGAAGAGAGGCCGGACACCGGCGACGGCGAGGAAACACCCGATACGGGTGATGGTGAAGAGACGCCGGATACCGGCGGCGACGTCGAACCCGCTGCTACCGAAACGATGAAATATGAATTCGAGAAGGGCGGCATGGTATTGACCATTCCAAAGGACTGGGAGGTCTCAATTGAAGAAGACGCCGAAGAGAACTTGCTCACAGCCAACATCAGGCCATCAGACGGATCTCTTGGCTTGATGGAAATGAATGTCAGCATCCTGGCTACCGGCGAGGTCACGCTTGAGCAGTTTGTGGCCGAAGTAATAAAGGAACTGGGAAAGCAATATCCCGACCTTGAACCGGAAAAGGAGGAACTGGCCGTCGGTGCCATACAAGCCATTAAGATCAACGGGGAATTCAAAGAAGACGGAGTCGAGTATAAGGGCACGGTAGTGCTGTTGGTCAAGGACGGCTTCGGCTATACCGTCCTGTACGGCATCCCTGTCGAGGAATTCGACAAATGTGTGAACATCCACAAAACATTATATGAAACATTGGAAATAACGAAAGCCCCCCAACTGCCCGGCGCCGATGAAGGCGAATAGCGCAGTCGCCGGATAACACACGCCTTCCATCCATGGAGCATAACAGCAAAAGGGGTCAGACCCCTTTTGCTGTTATACTTGGGTATATGGTACCACGGCGACTGTCGCCACTACACATCAGAATTCCGCCCGACGCTCTTGCAGTTTCGAGCCGCGAGGCTGCAACTCCTTATAGAGGCCAAGGTTAGTGCCGCCCTTATCTCCGGGCGTTTTCTCGTGGATGCAAAGTGCCGTGGGGCGAGATGAGCCATTGTGTCCATCAAAATCCTGTAACAGCAAAAGGGGTCTGACCCCTTTTGCTGTTATGGGCGGAATGATGTTTGCGGGTAAACTATCCTGGGAGGCTGAGATTCTTGCGTGAGGGCCGCGTTTTTTTATTGATTTTGTAAAATATAAAGTATAAAACACGAGTCGGGACTTCCCGTGCAAAATCGTTTATATCGACGGCAAAACGTAATGAAGCGATACATCGCGGCAGTAGTGCTGTTGCTCGCGACCAGCGGGTTCGTCACCGAGGTGCTGAAACTGCAGCGCCGGGAGCGGGACCTCGCGGACTTCACGCCTGAAATGCAGGTGGAGTTCGAAAGGCTGTCGGAACTCATTCGCCATTCCACTCCGGAAAAAAGGGTCGAGGCGATAAGGGGCTTCAAGGCCTTCGGGAGCCTCGAAGCGACGCCGCTGCTGGTTGAAGCCCTGCGCGATGCCAACAGCGACGTTAAGACAGCCGCCATCGGCGCGCTGGAGCAACTGGATTACAGGATAGGCGCGGCCGGCTGCGCCAACCTGCTCCGCCTCACTCGCGACGGAAACGCCGAGGTGCGAGCACGCGCGGAGCGCGCCCTGATACAACTGTGCAATTGGCGCGCCGTCCCGCTCATGCTTGAAGAGGCACAACGAGAAGACTGCAAGAACCAATCCTTCCTGCTCGCCCTCCTTGAACATTGCACCGGCCACACGATTCCCGGACCGAAGGTCCCTGAACCCGCCACGCAGGACAATCCGCCCGCGCAAACTGAGCGGCCTGATGAGGCACATCTTCTGAACGCCTGGCGTGAGTGGTTCGAGCGATACAAAGAGAAGACGCCCGTGGACTGGCTGGTGGATGACCTCAAGGCGGCGGCCCCGGAGAGCCGTGCCAGGGCCGCGGAGTTGCTGGGCAAATTGCGTGATGAGAGGGCACGTTCCTGTCTCCTGGACGCGCTCGAGGACGATGATGAAAACGTCCGCCGAGGAGTATTGCGTGCGCTGGTATCCCTGCGCGCGGCTGAGGCGGTGCCCCGCGTCTCGGCGCTCTATCTGAAGGCGGAGGGGGCATTGGCGCAGAAATGCGAGAAAGCGCTGAAGCGGCTTGCCGGGCCCGGGCACATCGAAGCGCTCGTGGCCGGCCTGGGGGAGGCGAGCGAAAAAAAGCGGCGCGCATACTGCCGGTTCCTCAAAATTGCATCAGGCCGCCGGATGCCGGCCGGAGAAAGCGCCCTCTCATACTGGCAGGAGTATGCAGCACGCGTGCGTGGGTTGCCGCCGCTGGAGATATACGCACTGGGACTGGAGGACGGAGACCCGGGCAATCGCCTTGAGGCGGCCGGAAGGTTGAAACGCTTTGGCGAGGCTGCAGTGGAGTATCTATTGAAGGCGCTTGACGACGAATCCCAGGCGGTGCGTGAGCAGGCCGTGAAGTCGCTGAGGGCGGCGACGTTTCACTACGAGGGCTACCGTTCCGACGGCCCTCCCGAAGAAAGGAGCAAGGCCGGCGAGAGGTGGCGTTCGTGGTGGGAATCAAGGAAGGGAAAGGAGACCGTGAAGCGCCTGATAGCGCAACTGCGGGACCGGCGCGATGTGCGCAACAGGGTTGAGGCGGCAATAGGTCTCAAGAAAATGGACGCCTGGGAAAGCGTGCCGCACCTGATTGAAGCGCTCGCGGAAGAGAGTGAAGGGCTGAGGTACTACGCGGCATGTGCGCTGAGGGGCATCACGAGGCGCTCCTTCGGCTTCGTATCGAACGCCCCGGTCGAGCGGCGCAACGACGCGATAGCGCGGTGGCGGTCGTGGTGGACTTCCGCGCGAGAAATGGATAAAGAAAGGGCGTTAATTGCGACGATAAGGGATATTGCGGTGGGCAAGGCCGCGAAAATCCGCGCAATCAAAGCCCTTGCCGAGATGCACTCCGGACGGGCGGCGATTCCGCTTGCAAATCTGCTCGATGGCGACTCTTTTGTTGTCTCATCCATTGCGGAGGAGGCTCTGGAGAGGATAACGCAAAAATCGTTTTTCCACTCAGTGCAGGGGACCGATGCGGATGAAGTTTCACCCCGCGCAATTTGGCTGCAATACCTGACGGACCCTCAGAAAGACTAAAGGAAATGAGCGAGGACACGTACAAGATACTGGTTGCCGATGACGAGCCGACCATCAGGGAACTGATGCAGTTGGTTCTGGAGCGCGACGGTCACACGGTCAAGACCGCCAACGACGGGGAGCAGGCGCTGAAGATGCTTCAGGAAGAGCGGTTTGACTTCTTGCTCTCCGACATACAGATGCCTCGCATGGACGGCATCGAGTTGCTGCGCCGCGCGAAGGCGCTGCATCCCGACCTGACCGCAATCCTGATAACAGGCTTCGGGACGATTGAAACGGCAGTGGAGGCCATGAAGAGCGGCGCGTCGGATTTCCTTACCAAGCCCATCCGCGAACCGGATCAAATCCCCCTGATATTTCAAAGGGCCAGGCGCTTCCATCTGCTGCAGAACGAGGTCAAGGCCCTGCGCGAACTGAACCGCCTGCAGGACGAATTCCTGGCCTTGCTGTCGCACGAACTTCGCACGCCGCTCACCAACATCGGGGGCTGCCTGGAAGCCATGCAAGACCTCTTCCGCGATGAAATATCCGACAACGTCATGGAAATGCTCTCAACCGCAGCGGAAGGCGTAACGGCCTTGTCGCGCATTGTCGAGAGCCTGTTGCTCATGGCGGACCTTCAGAATGACCGCGTCTTGCTTGACAAACAGCGTGTGGGCCTGGTTCATTTGCTTGAGGATGCATCCGAGCGGACTCTCGCGGCCGGCGAAGGTAAAGTTGAACTGTTACTCGAAAAGGCCGGCGAGGAGGTCCTCGTGGACGTCGACTACAAACTCTTCACCCGTGCAGTCGGCAACATTATTGAAAACGCCGTAAAGTTTAACCCGGGCAAGGAGAACCTGCGCATAACCGCGCGTGTATCAGACAATGACGGCACCGTCCACCTCAGCATATCCAACAACGGTCGCCCCATACGGGAAGAAGATTGCGAGAAGATATTCAGACGTTTCAAACAGGAAGAGCACTACATGACGCGCACATGCGGGGGCATAGGACTGGGCCTGCCCATCACAAGGACCATTGTGGAAAAGCACGGCGGGGAAATAAAGGTCTCGTGCAACGATGAAGAAGAGGTGACATTCGATATCGAACTTCCGATGGCACGGTAAACGTGAGACCTGTCATTGGATGCCGGATACCGGATGTCAGATGTTGGACAAGAAAACGCTTCTTTTCCGCCCGCGGTCCGCAGCTCGAAATCCGCTATCCGTTCAGACCGGAGACAGGATTACCGCGTAAAAAAAAGCCCGGGACGGGAGTCGAACCCGTAACCTCGGCTTTACGAAAGCCGCGCTCTGCCGATTGAGCTACCCAGGCGTCAGGACGCACATTGCACATCCTGTCTATTCCTCCGAATTATAATTCCCCATCTTCCCGGAGTCAAAACAAATCCCGCTCCCGTGTGGGAAGGACCCCGGACATCGTACCCCTTCTGGCGTCCGCGCGATGAACAGGAGCATGCGCAAGGTCGTTCGTGACCATCTGCGACTGCTATGTAACTGTCTGTCAAGAAGATTTCTTTCGGGATTTGGCCCGAACGCAAAAGATCGCGTGCAGTCTGCTATTCGTTCGTCCGCGCTCTTGGTGCGGAGAACATTTTATCGAAACGCCGGGGCGGACCATACTCTGCGACGGGCTTGGCTTTCGCCTCACCCAAGGCGCTAACGGTCGCGCCCCTTCGTTGTCTTCGCGCGTCTTTTTGGGTCTTGGCCTTTGTCGTTTTGCTTTTCTCGGTTTTATGGTCTGCATGGTTTTATCTTTCTTCATTTTCGGTGTACGCCAGCCGGGCCGCGCGCGCAGCGGAGCCCGAAGGGTGAGCTCAAGCGCAGCGCGCGGGCCGGCGGCCCTTCGCTTTGCGCGTCTGCTTTTCCCGGAAACCGGCGCGCTTTTGCGCCTCTCTGCCTATGCGCCACAGCGTTATGTCGAGCCTGCGCATCGCCGCCACTACCGCTATCTTTTTGTGTTTCGGGTTGCGCGCCACTATTCGCTCGTAGACCTTTTTCTCTTTGCCGTCGTATCTCACTCTTGCCCACACCGCCTGGCAGAGCACTTTGCGCACCCGGTGGGAGCCCTGGTGGGTTATGTGCCCCTTGCGCTCGCCGCTCTCGCCGCTCTCGCTGCTGGACGGCGCAAGCCCGACGTAGGAAGCGACCTGGCGGCGGTTCCCGAAGCGGCTCAAGTCTCCCATCTCGCTCAGGAATACCATCGCCACCAGAAGCCCGACGCCCTTCTCTTCCATCAGCGCCCGCGCGGGCTCGGCGTAACGCGCCGTCTCGGAGAGCGCTTTGACGAGTTTGTCCAATCCCGCCGCCTCTTCCTCCAGAAAGCGCAACTGTCTGAGCAGGCTCTCGAGACGTTTGCCCGCGCCCCAGCCGAGTTTCCCGCCGGGGCCGATGAGCCCGTTGAGCCAGGCGCGGTGTCTCCTGGTCCAGTTGCCGCCCACCGCCTTGGGTTTCTTAATATCGGTGCGCTTGAGCAGCGCATGTATCTCGTTCTTTTGCGCCACTATCTTGTCGCCGATGTCCAATCTCGCGCGAACTATCTCGCGGTCGTCGCGCGTCTCCTTGTCCGGCACCCAGACCTCGGGCAGATCGTTTCCGGCGAGCAGATGCGCCCGCAGGACCCGCAGGATGTTCATCGCGTCGGAGTCGTCGTTTTTCGCGCGCTTTTGCCTGACGGAGCGGGGGATTTTGGTCGGGGCAAGCACGTGGCATTCAAGCCCCTGTTCCGTCAGATAGTCATACAGGCCGAAGCCGTGAGGGCCGGCCTCGTAGGCGAAAACTATCTTCACCTTGCCCGCGCGATCCTTGAGTTTTTTGATCATGGAATTTCGTCCATGCGGCGTGTTCTTGAAGGAGAGGCGTTCAGGCTCCTCCAGATTTTTCGCCGCTCTGAGATTCAGATTCTTCTCGTGCAAATCGCAGCCAACCATGATATAATTCTTCATAACGAGGCTCCTTTCCGGGAAAGAGTTTTTGGAAACTACGGAAACGTTCGCATAATGCCAAATGAACTTTCCGCAGGCAAATCCCGAAAGGAGCTTTTTATTCAGTTACATGGTAACTCTGCGGC
>JAUXGI010000080.1 GCA_030622295.1 Planctomycetota bacterium | reverse complement strand
TCTTTATAAACACCAATCCCGATTACCCGGGACCGATTCTTCTTGATAGTGTCCATATCGCAACCGAGTGTGTTGTTCCCGAACCGGGCACTATCCTGATGATACTTGGCGGCCTGGCGGGGCTGGCCGGCATCGTCAAGAAGCGAAAATAGTGTTTCCAATCTTGTAAGGCGAAAAGTTGAAAGGCACATAAGTGTGGTCAGTAGTGTTGTTCGGGCAGGTTCCGGTAGCGCGGAAGCGCCGAAGCAAGCCTGTGGATAACAACTACTGTTGAGGTAACCGGTGTGAAATAGTAATGGGAGCACATTTTAGCGGGGACCCATCACCGGGTCACAACTCGTGTATGTAACTGAACCTGTTAAAATTATGCTCTTTTGAGCGAGCCGGACACTTGCGAAGCATGCGCTAAAAGCGGTGCCGACGAAACAGTTACAAACTTTTTGGAGGATTATATATGAAACGTTTTATGATTATTGCTATCGCGTTGTTCTTCATTGGCATCGGCGGCGTTGCGTCCGCTCGGATGGTCAGTTTCTTCTTCGACCCCAATGACCTGATTGACCTTTACGGGACCGACTTTACGGACCCGAAAGAGACTCAGGAGAACGCTCGGCGAATCCATAACACCTGGACCAACGATTATTACGGTACCTTTAGCAATTACATGGACCCGGACCACGTCCAGCCCAACGACGGCAACACATACGTCAACTGGCGCGCGGGCCTGGGCGAGGGCGAAGGGCTGTCGTGCTTCAACACCTGGCTGATGGACAACCCCAACGCGCGCTCCTGGGGCGAGATACTCGTTGCCAAACCCGATGCGCCCATAGGTTCCGTGCGTACAGTCTGCGGCTGGAACGCCGAGGTGATTACCAACCCCTGGGGCGCTGGTTACCTGGTTGAGTGGTGGACCGACAATCCCGACCTCTATCTTCGTCCAGGTGGCGCGGACATCGGCACCTTTGGTTTCACCGTTGACGTGTACGTGGATATAGACGCAGACGGCTGGGACGAGGACGACCCCGACGCCGAACTCGGCGAGACATACCGCATCTGGTTCGGCGGGTATAACGGCGGAGTCGACGAATTCGGCGAACCCAATTATCCCGAACCCGATTGGTCGGTGCACTTTGACGACCTGGGATGGGGAAGCGACATTCCTGCGTACCCCGTCTTTGCCGCCTCTGGCTCCAGCGGCTGGGAAGGCGTGCTGGAAATGGAAGCCGTCCCCGAGCCGGGCACCATCCTGATGATACTTGGCGGCCTGGCGGGGCTGGCGGGCATCGTCAGGAGACGGAAATAGTCGGGAATTCCAAGTCAAGTGAAATGAAGCAAAAGGGGTCTGACCCTTTTGCTTCTTTTTTTGCCGTTTTCACCTCCGGCGGAAAACCGTGGTGAGAAATGTGCGTTAATAGGCTAAATTTTTCTGGGCAAACCGACGATACGTATATTCGACGAGATAACGGGAAACAAGGCGCAAATCATTGCATGGTTTGCGTCGGCAGGATTATAACGGCTCGGTCAGAGCCGAACGGAAACGGGTCCAACTTGTAGATATCTTAAAGGATCTACGCGAGCAACGTCTCCGGATGTGAAGAGGTTGCAAGGACCCATTCCGATACCTGTCAGGTCTTCGGTGCGGCATGTAGTGCAGCCACTTCACGATTGCTGGAGCGGCTGCACTTTTTTTGCGCTTGTGAGGGCTTGCAGAGATGGCCGAGTTCAAATATGTCGCAAGAACGCCGGACGGTCAGCAGACGACCGGCGTGGTGAACGCCGGTTCGCAGAACGACGTGGTGCAGGAATTGCGCCGCAGGAACCTGACCATACTGAACATACAGCAGGCACGGGGGGGAATAGGCAGGCGCGTGATGAGGCCGGGCCCGCATCCGGGGCGTCCCGGCCGTCCGCCCAAACCCAGGCTGAAGAAGGACGACCTGGTGGTCTTCACCCGGCAGTTGGCCACCATGATTACTTCCGGTATCCCGCTCCTGGAATGCCTGGAGATATCGGAGGAGCAGAGCACCGACAGGGGATTCAAGTATCTGCTGGCGAACGTGGTGGAGCTGGTTCGCGGCGGCAACGACCTGTCCGAATCGCTCGCGCGGCATCCGCGCGTTTTCAGCAAGATATTCGTGAACATGGTTCGGGCGGGCGAGGCCAGCGGTCAGTTGGACATCATCCTTACCCGGCTGGCCGAGTACCTTGAGTCCACCGCCGCGCTGAAGCGCGAAATCCGCGCCGCAATGACATACCCCTGCATTTCCATGGCGCTTATCACGTTAATCAGCGTCTTCCTCATGGTCTACATCGTGCCCCAGTTCAAGCAGATATTCGACTCCCTGGGCACGCCCGACGACCCCATCGAACTGCCCTTTCTCACGAACATGCTGCTTGAGACGAGCCTTTTCATGCGCGATAACTTCCTGTTCCTTCTCGTGGGGGCCGTGGGAGCCGTGGTGGGCGTCATCCTGTGGCGCGGGTCGAAGAGCGGCCGCAGGCAACTGGACTGGATTATACTGAAAGTGCCGATCTTCGGGCCCCTGTTCAGGAAGGTCGCCATATCCCGTTTCAGCAAGACCTTCGCCACGCTCATCAAGAGCGGTGTGCCGATACTCGGCTCGCTGGAAATCGTGGCTTCCACCTCGGGCAACACCCTTATTGAAGATGCGGTGCTCAAGGCGCGCGACAACGTAAGGCAGGGCGAAACGCTGGCCACGCCTCTGGCGGCCAGCGGTGTGTTCCCGACCATGGTTACCAAGATGATTGCAATCGGCGAGAAATCCGGCGCACTGGAAAGCCTGCTCGAAAAAATCGCGGAGTTCTACGACCAGCAGGTCAGCGCCACCGTAAAGAGCCTTACGTCAATGATCGAGCCGGTGCTGATTGGAGTCATGGGAGTGATGGTCGGCGGCATCGTGCTGGCGATATTCATGCCGATATTCGACCTCCAGAGCAAACTGGCCGCGGGCGTCTGAGTCGTGGTGGAAAAATGCAAACACGACGGCCTCAGTTACCATCGGAAGCAAGTGGAGTGCGATTGAATGACGCACACGTCATACAAGATTCTTGATGAGGTGGAGGGCGCGCGCCAGCGCGTCCGGGGGATGATGCTGCTCAGGTTCGTAGGCATCTTCTTCTTCCTCGCGGCCATGATAGTCCCCACCCACAGGGACGTGTTCCTCAATTCCCAGCCCCAGGTCTACAGCCTGCTGGTGGCGCTGTGCATCCTCAATTGCATTTACTTCCTGGTCTTCAGGCGGGTGCGAAACGTCCGCGCCTTTGCCGTGCTGCAGTTGGGCATAGACCTGATTGCCGTGACGTGCATCATATACTTCAGCGGTGGAGAGGGGAGCAAGTTCGTGTTCCTCTACTTCACGTGCATCCTCGGCGCCAGCATCATCCTCTCCGGTCGCAGCGCCGTCATTTTCGCATCCCTTGCCACCATCCTGCTGTCGGGCATATCAATGCTGGGTTTCCTGGCGCATTACAACAACTGGACGCTGCCCTTGCTGGCCGCGCCGGGGCCGGGTCACAAGTCGCTCAATCTCGACGTGCTCTTCTATGTGCTGGTCGTTCACGCGCTGGGATTCTACCTGGTCGCGGTCCTCTCAGGCAGTCTGGCACGGCGCGTCACCACTATCAGCCGCCTGACACGGGAGATAGTGGAAAATTTCGACGAGGGGCTGCTTGTCGTTGACTCCAACCGACGCGCCGTGTTCGCCAACCAGCGCGTCGCAGACCTGATGGGCTACGAGAGCGTCGGGCGGATGATGAACAAGAGTGTGGAGGAAATTCTGCGCAGAGAAAGCGACGCGCAGTTGCTGGCGCTTCTCACCGGCGAGGCGCCTGCGAAGAGGGAACTCGCGTATGTTCGCCACAAGGACGAGCGACTCTCGCTCGAGGTCTCCGTGTGCCCTCTCGGCAGGCGCGGCTCCAGAGACCATTCGCGGGTCGTGTTCGTAAAGGACCTGACGGAGCGGAAGCGGATGGAGCGGGCGGAGAAATTGGCCGAACAACTCCAGGGCATCCAGGAAATGGCCGCCGCCATCGCCCACGAGATTCGAAACCCCCTGGCTTCCATCAAGGGCAGCGTTCAGGAACTCGGCAGACTGGCGCTCGTGGACGAAGCGGACCACCGACTGCTTAACATAGTCTGCAGGGAGACCGACAGGCTGGACAAGATAATAAGCGACTTCATGCAGTTTGCCGGGCTGAGGCCGCCCAGGATGCGGCGCTGCGACCTCTCCCGGGTGCTGGACGACGTGGCCGCGCTGCTCGAGGCCAGAGCCGCCGAGAAGCCGTTCGAACTGGCCAGGGCCTACCCGCGCGGCCTGTTTTGCGTCGCTGACGCGCAGCAGTTGATGCAGGTACTCCTCAACATAGCGCTCAATGCATTCGAGGCCATCAAGCCCGGAGGGCGGATACGGCTGGAGGGCGACCTGTGTCGTTCCGACAATCACAGCGGCGCGACGGAACGCCGCCGCTCGCCGGCCGACAAGTTGCTCATACGCATCAGCGACAACGGCCCGGGCATACCGGCCGAGATAATGGAAAAGATCTTCACGCCGTTCTTCACCACAAAAGAACGCGGCGTGGGGATGGGACTGGCCGTCGTGAACAGGATACTCCAGCAGCACGGAATCACGCTTGACGTCGGCACAAGCCCCGAACGGGGCGCCGCCTTTACGCTGACGATAGACGTGACTGATACGGAACGTCCTGAAGAACACGAATATCCTGAGACAATCCGAACATCGGCGCCGCACGCGGCTCATCAAATGGCGGGTGATTCCCGCAATTGTGACGGAATGGAAACGGCAACCTTTGACCGAGTTGTCCGAGGAGGCACATGAATCGCCGAAACCAGACTATCCTTGTGATAGATGACGAAAGAAGCATGCAGGAATGCCTGGAAATTATCTTTCGCAAGGAAGGCTACGACGTTCTTTCGGCGGGAAATGGAAGCGAGGGGTTGAAACTCTTTGAGAATAACGAGGTTGACCTGATAATTCAGGACCTCAAAATGCCCGGCCTGAGCGGCACCGACCTGCTGCGCGCCATTCGCCAGCGCGACGACACGGTGCCCGTAATAGTCATCACTGCGTACTCGACGTGGGACACCGCGGTGGAGGCCATGCGGCTGGGGGCGTACGGATACATCAAAAAGCCGTTCGACAACGAGCATATCAAGGGCGTGGTGCAGCGGGCGATTGAAAGCCGCAGCCTGGCGCAGGACGGGGTCGATGAAGACTTCAGGGATATCATCGGCAGCCACGAAGGCATGCGCCGCATACTGGACGTGATAAAGCGCATCGCGCCGACCGACGCCACCGTGCTAATCCACGGGGAGTCCGGCACCGGCAAGGAACTTATCGCAAGGGCGCTGCATCGCGGCTCGCTCAGGGCCGACCAGCCCTTCGTCACCATCAACTGCGGCGCTTTCCCGGATACGCTCCTGGAGAGTGAACTCTTCGGCCACGTCAAGGGCGCGTTCACCGGCTCCACCGGCGATAAGCGCGGCATGCTCGAGACCGCACACAAGGGCACCTTCTTCCTTGACGAAGTGGGCGAGATGTCGCCCAGGATGCAGGTGAAGTTCCTCCGCGTCCTCGAAAACCAGGAATTCAGACCCGTGGGATGTACCACCACCAGAAAGGTCGATGTCCGCTTCGTTACGGCCACCAACCGTGACATGATCGAGATAGTGGAAAAGGGCCTGTTCCGCGAGGACCTCTATTACCGGCTGAACGTCATACCCGTACACCTGCCGCCGCTGCGCGAGCGAATGGAAGACGTCCCGCTGCTCGCCGGGCACTTCCTGGCGAAATACGCCTCGCAGATGAAAAAGGATGTTCACCGCATCTCGCCTGAGGCCAGTGAAGTCCTGAAGGACTATGACTGGCCCGGCAACGTCCGCAAACTCGAAAACGCCATCCAGCGCGCTGTCGCCCTGGGCGACGGCGACACAATAGAGAAGGAAAACCTG
>JAUXGI010000163.1 GCA_030622295.1 Planctomycetota bacterium | reverse complement strand
TTTTCTGTCCCTTGCCCCTTGCCCTTGCCCCTTGCCCCTTGCCCTTTGCCCTTTGCCCTTGCTCTTTGCCCTTGCCCCTTGCCCTTGCCCCTTGCCCTTTGCCCTTTCCCTTTGCCCTTTGCCCTTGCCCCTTGCCCTTTGCCCTTGCCCTGTCACCCGGCTACGCGCCCGGGATAGCCGTGTCGAGTGTGCGGTACTGGACGGCCTCGGTGATGTTCTCGGCCCTTATGTGCTCGCCGCCCTCCAGGTCGGCGGCGGTGCGGGCGACCTTGAGTATGCGTGTGTAGGCCCGCGCCGACAGATTCATGGACTCCATTGCCTCCCGCAGCAGCCGGGTGCACGTCTCATTCAGGGCGCAGTGCTGCCTCACCTGGCGGTTGTTCATCCGGGCGTTGCAGGTGATGGGGGCGTGCTTGAAGCGTCGCACCTGGATGTCCCGTGCGCGCTCGACCTTCTCGCGTATCTCGGCGGAACTCTCCCCTCCGCGGGTCTCGTGCAAATCCCTGAAAGCCACCGCCGGCACATTGATGTGTATGTCTATCCTGTCCAGCAGCGGCCCGGAAATTTTCGAGAGATACCGTTGTATCTGGTGGGGCGTGCAGTTGCACTGCCTGCGCGGGTCCGTGTAGTAGCCGCACGGGCAGGGGTTCATCGCCGCGATGAGCATCAGGTTGCAGGGATAAGACACGGAGGCCTGGACGCGGCTGACCGTGATCGTGCCCTCCTCGATGGGTTGCCGCAGCGACTCCAGCGTCCTGCGGTCAAACTCCGGCAGTTCGTCGAGAAACAGCACCCCGTTGTGCGCCAGACTAATCTCGCCCGGGCGGGGATTCGCCCCGCCGCCCACCATGCCCGCATAAGAGGTCGTGTGATGGGGCGAGCGGAAGGGTCTGACGGTCATGAGCGGCCGGTTGGTGCCGAGCAGCCCTGCCACACTGAATATCTTCGTCGTCTGCAGCGCCTCCCGGCGGGTCAGTTTGGGCAGGATTGACGGCAGGCGCTTGGAGAGCATCGTCTTGCCGGAGCCGGGCGGGCCTATCATGATTGCGTTGTGACCGCCGGCAGCCGCCAGCACCAGCCCGCGCTTGGTGTGTTCCTGCGCCTTCACGTCCGAGAAGTCCACGTCGTATTCGTCCACCGAGGCGAACAACGTCTCCACATCCACCTCATGCGGCTGCATCATCTCCCGACCGGCAAGAAGCGCGACCGCCTGTGGGAGGGTGTCCACGGGAAATACCTCTACGCCCTCGACAACGGCGGCTTCGTCAGCGTTCTTACGCGGCACCACCAGGCGCGCCTTGCCGTTTTCCCGGGCCATCAGCGCCATCGGCAGACAGCCCGCGACGGGCCTTATGCCGCCGTCGAGGGCGAGTTCTCCCACGATTATCATGTCTTCAACGGCGGCGGGGCGCAGTTGTTCGGAGGCGGCGAGAATTCCAAGCGCGATAGGCAGGTCGAATGCGGGTCCTTCCTTCTTCAGGCTGGCCGGTGCCAGGTTGACCACGGCCCGGCGCTGCGCGACGTAGAAGCCGGTGTTCTTCAGCGCGGCGTGGACGCGCTCCTTGCTCTCCTTCACGGCGGTGTCGGGCAGGCCGACAATCGTGGTGGACGGCTGACCGCGCTCCAGGTGCACCTCCACCTCCACCAGGTGCGCATCAATCCCCTGTATCGTGGCGCTCTTCACCTTTGCCAGCATATCGAGGCTCCCTTCTCTGAGTTCGGTTCGGGGGCATGTGAGAATTTTGGAAAGTGAGCGACGGGGGCTGTCACAATTACGGTACCTCGCCATGAGGATGTCGAACTCTAACGCGGAGCCCGCGGAATGTCAAGCGGACCATTGCACGCTTCTGTGCAAGGGGCGTCTTTTCAGGAAAATCCTCCAAATGGACTTGGAATTTTCTTGCCTCATCTCGGGCGTGTGTTAGAATGCCTGCCTTTACTTGTGGAGGGGGGAGTAATATTCCTGCAGCCGTTCTTGCGCGGTCAGGGTGTTTGTGCCGCGTCACACCTGTGGAGGGGGTCGCCATTACCTGCTGCATGCAAGGAATTAGAGATTCTGTTTCTCTTTTGCGAAATTGGAGGACGGATTGATGAGCGACGAAAAGAAGAGCATCGTATCCATGAGTACCGAAGGGCGGAAGTTTCCCCCGCCCGCGTCTTTCACGGAAAAGGCTCATATCAAGTCGATTGAGCAATACCAGGAGATGTATGACCGCTCGGTAAAAGACCCCGACGGCTTCTGGGGCGAGATGGCCGAGGAACTGCACTGGTTCAAGAAGTGGGACAAGGTTCAGGACGGCAACTTCGATGAACTCAAGATGCAGTGGTTCGTCGGCGGGAAAATCAATGTCGCGTATAACTGTCTTGACAGGCACCTCGGCACGGAGCGTGAGAACAAGGCGGCCATCCTCTGGCAGGGCGAGCCGGAAGAGGACAGCAGAACTTATACCTATAAGGAACTCCATCGCGAGGTCTGCAAGTTCGCAAACGTGCTGAAGAGCAAGGGCGTGAAGAAGGGCGACCGCGTGGCCATCTACCTGCCCATGATACCTGAACTGGCAATCGCCATGCTCGCCTGTGCGCGCATCGGCGCCATCCACAGCATAATCTTCGGCGGGTTCAGCGCCGATGCCCTGCGCGACAGGATTTTGGACAGCGAGTGCAGGATGCTCATTACCTCGGACGGCTCTTTCCGCTCCGGAAAGACCATCCCGCTCAAGAAGAACGCAGACGCGGCCGTGGCGGCGTGTCCCTGTGTCGAAAACGTTGTCGTTGTGCAGCGTACAAAGAACGACGTGTCCCTCGAGGAAGGCAAAGAGTTCTGGTGGCACGACGTGATGAAGGACGCCGCAGAAGAGTGCCCGGCTGAGGAGTTGGACGCCGAAGACCCGCTGTTCATCCTCTACACCTCCGGCTCCACCGGCAAGCCGAAAGGCGTGCTGCACACCCAGGCGGGCTACCTCATCTACACCATGGTCTCTTTCAAGTACATCTTCGACTACCACGACGAAGACATTTTCTGGTGCACGGCCGATATCGGCTGGATAACCGGACACTCTTATATCGTCTACGGCCCGCTGGCGGCGGGCGCGACCTCGCTCATGTTCGAAGGCGTCCCGACGTATCCCGAGCCGGACAGGTTCTGGCAGGTCGTGGAGAAATACAAGGTCAACATCTTCTACACCGCGCCGACCGCCATCCGCGCAGTCGCCAAGGAAGGCAACAAGTGGCCTGAAAAACACGACCTCTCCAGTCTCAGACTGCTCGGCACCGTGGGCGAACCCATCAACCCCGAGGCGTGGATGTGGTATTACGATATCGTCGGCGGCGGCAGGTGCCCGATAGTAGATACCTGGTGGCAGACCGAGACCGGCGGCATTCTCATCACGCCGCTTGCCGGCTGCATGACGATAAAGCCCGGAAGCGCCAGCCGTCCGTTCTTCGGCGTTGAGCCGGCCATACTTAAAGACGACGGCACGCCCTGCGGCGTCAACGAAGGCGGCTACCTCGTAATCAAGAAGCCGTGGCCGGGAATAATGAGGACCGTCTACGGCGAGCACGAGCGCTTCAAGGAGACCTACTTCGTGCGCTTCCCGGGGAATTACTTCACCGGCGACGGATGCCGCATCGACGAAGACGGGGACTACTGGCTGATGGGACGCATCGATGACGTCCTCAATGTTTCCGGCCACCGCATCGGCACCGCCGAGGTGGAAAGCGCCCTGGTAAGCCATATCAAGGTCGCCGAGGCCGCCGTGGTCGGCATGCCCCACGAAATAAAGGGTCAGGGCATTTACGCCTTCGTTACCTTGAACGTGGGCGTGGAGAAGGCCGACGAGTTGAAGAAGGAACTCGTCAAGCACGTGCGTGCGGAAATCGGCCCCATCGCTACGCCCGACAAGATACAGTTCACCGACGCACTGCCCAAGACCCGCTCCGGCAAGATAATGCGGCGCATCCTGCAAAAGATAGCGGCCAATGAGACCGACAAGATAGGCGACACCTCGACCCTGGCCGACCCGACCGTGGTCGAGCACCTCGTCGAGGGCAGGCAGTAATCGTCATGAGGTAGCAGAGTGACAGTGTGAAAACCTGACGCCTGACATGGCGACAAGGGCACAAGTGAACAATGGGGAAGGGGGGGGCGATGCTCTCCTCTTCCCCGTAATACAAACATGGAGGACGTATTCAAATGTCGCAAACCGCAACCGCCGGGATAAAAAGCCACGGCTGGCGCGTCACATTCGCCGG
>JAUXGI010000078.1 GCA_030622295.1 Planctomycetota bacterium | reverse complement strand
TCCGCCCGTTCCGGGTTCTCGCCCCGAGGACCCGTCAGGGTCCGAGGGGGAAAGGGGACAGTCGCCATTGCTTGCGCATCCCTCGCCGAAAGCCCAACCCGCAACGACGCCTCAAAAAGTGCCCGCCCTCCTGACCCGAATTCTCGCGTGCCCTCAATCTTTCCTTGACATGGTGCGTTTTTCCCTTAGCATATTAGACTTTCGGACGGCGGCCCACGGGCCTGAATGTTCCCTTGCACGTCCGGAGGGATGTCCGTCCTTTTCACTCAGACACAATCAATCAACCGGAGAGTCACATGGCTGTAGTGGAAGCAACCAGATTGGCCCTGACGGGCAACGACGCCGTGGCCGAGGCGCTCAGACAGGTAAACCCCGACGTGGCCGCGATTTACCCCATCACGCCCCAGACCGAGATGATGATGAAGTTCGCGCAGTACTATGCCGACGGAAAGGTCGACACGGAAGTGGTCTGCGTTGAGTCGGAGCACTCTGCGATGAGCGCTACGGTGGGCGCGGCGGCGGCGGGCGCGCGCGCAATAACGGCGACCTCCTCCGCGGGCATGGCGCTGATGTGGGAGATTCTTTACGTGGCCGCTTCATGCCGCCTGCCCATCGTGATGCCGCTTGTCAACCGCGCCCTCAGCGGTCCCCTGAACATTCACTGCGACCATTCCGACAGCATGGGCGCGCGCGACACGGGCTGGATACAGATTTACTCCGAGAACTCGCAGGAGGCCTACGACAACACCATCCAGGCGTTCCGCATCGCCGAGCACCCGGACGTCCTGACCCCGGCAATGGTCACGCTGGACGGCTTTATCCTCAGCCACACGATGGAAGTCATCGACATACTGCCGGACGAGGAAGTGAAGAAATTCGTCGGCGAATACAAGCCCGAGAATTACCTACTGGACATCAAGCATCCGCTGACCATGGGCCCGCTCGACCTGCCGCCGCATTACTTCGAGCACAAGCGCCAGCAGGTTGAGGGCCTGGAGAACTCCGTGGACGTCATCCGGCAGGTCGCGCGGGAGTTCAAGGAACTGACCGGCAGGGAGTATGATTTGCTCGAACTGTACCGGATGGACGACGCGGAGGTTGCGGTCATGGCGCTGGGCTCGTCCGCCGGGACGGCGAAGGCCGCCGTCGACACCGTGCGCGAGGAAGGGGTGAAGGCCGGGTTGATAAAGATGCGCGTCTTCCGGCCCTTCCCGATAGAAGACATCCTCCGGGCCACCGCCGGCCTGAAGGCCTTCGGTGTAATGGACAGGGCGATAGCCTTCGGCGCGCAGGGCGGGGCGACGTTCCTGGAAGTGCGCAGCGCCATGTACGAGCGCACGCATCCGCCGGTGGCCAACTACATCTACGGCCTGGGCGGACGTGACATCACGATTGGACAGATAGCGGGCATCTTTGAAGAACTGGCTGAAGCAGCGAAATCCGGCAAGGTGAAGAAACTGGTAAATTACGTCAATCTGAGAGAGCCGGAATAGTCGAGCACTCATCCCCATTCCCGATTCCGGCATCCCCACGGTTGCCGGCGTGGAGTGGGGACTTTTTATGCCGCAATGAACATGGAACTCGCAACAAGATACAATCCGCACGACATAGAGGAACGCCTGTACAGGTGGTGGCAGGAGCGCGAGTTCTTCCACGCCCGCGTCGGCAGGAGTCCCGGGGGGCCGTTCTGCATCATGGTTCCGCCGCCCAACGTAACGGGCAAACTGCACATGGGTCACGGCCTGAACATGACGCTGCAGGACATAGTGGTTCGGTACAAGCGGATGCGGGGCCACGACACGCTGTGGCTGCCGGGCTGCGACCACGCCGGCATCGCGACGGAGATGAAGGTAAAGGACGGAATGCGCGCGGAGGGAAAAACCAAGCACGACCTGGGACGCGAAGCGTTCCTGAAAAAGATGTGGGAGTGGAAGGAGAACTTCGGCGGGACGATAATGATGCAGTTGCGGCGGCTGGGATGCTCGCTGGACTGGAAGCGCGAGCGCTTCACGCTTGACGACGGCCTGTCGCGTGCGGTGCGCGAGGTCTTCGTCAGGCTCCACGAGAAGGGGCTGCTCTATCGCGGCAAGTATATCGTCAACTGGTGCCCGGGGTGTGTCACTGCAATCTCCGACATCGAGGTCGAACGCGAAGACCAGCGAGGACATCTCTGGTACGTGCGCTACCCGTACGCGGACGGCGCCGGCCATATCAGCATCGCCACCACCCGGCCCGAGACAATCCTGGCCGACGTGGCGGTGGCCGTCAACCCGACGGATGAACGCTACCGGTCAATCATCGGCAAGAAAGTACTCGTGCCGATAGCGAACCGTGAGATACCGGTCATTGCGGACGATATGGTCCAAAAGGAATTCGGCACGGGCGCGCTCAAGATAACACCGGCCCACGACCAGACCGACTTCCTCATCGGGCAGAAGCACAACCTGCCCTCGCCGAGCGTAATCGACGAGCGGGGCGTAATGAACGAAAACGCGCTTCACTTCAAAGGCATGGACCGTTTCGAGTGCCGCGGCAAATTCGTCGAGGAACTGGAGAAATCCGACCTGCTCGAAAAGACCGAGGACTACACGAACAACATCGGGATATGCTACCGCTGCAAGAGCATCATCGAGCCGTATCTTTCGGACCAGTGGTTCGTGAAGATGAAGCCGCTGGCGGAGCCCGCGCTGGAGGCGGTGCGGCGGGGCGACATCCGCATAATCCCGCAACGCTGGGAGAAGGTCTATTTCAACTGGCTGGAGAACATCCGCGACTGGCCTGTCTCGCGGCAGTTGTGGTGGGGCCACCGCATCCCCGCATGGTATTGCGACGACTGCGGCGAGACCATTGTCGCACGTGAGGAACCGGAAAGGTGCAAGTGCGGCGGCACCAATCTGCGCCAGGACGAAGACGTCCTGGATACGTGGTTCTCTTCCTGGCTGTGGCCGTTCTCAACCCTCGGCTGGCCCGATGAAACCGAGGACTTCAAATACTTCTACCCGACCGACACCCTGATAACCGGCCACGACATCATCTTCTTCTGGGTGGCGCGGATGATAATGGGGGGACTGGAATTCACCGGCGAAAAGCCTTTCAGCAACGTCTACATCCACGGCCTCATCACCGACGAGGCCGGCGCGAAGATGGACAAGAGCCGCGGCAACATTATCGACCCCGTCGAGATGATAGAGAAGTACGGGACCGACGCCGTGCGCTTCACGATGGCGCTGCTGGCAACGGAGGGACAGAACATCCGCCTCTCCCCGACGCGCTTCGAGATGGGCCGCAACTTCAACAACAAGTTGTGGAACGCCGCGCGCTTCGTTTTCATGAACATACCGGAGGGCGACTACGCCCTCGACGCCTCGCGGCTTACGGATATCAAGGACAGGTGGATTATCAGCGCGCTGAACTCCGCCGTCAGGCGCTGCACCGAACTGCTGGAGGAGTACAGGTACGCCGATACCGCCAACCTTCTGTACGACTTCGTGTGGCATTCGTTCTGTGACTGGTACGTGGAACTGGCAAAGCCCGACCTGAGCAGCGGAGACGAAGCGCGTGCCCGCCTGACGCGCAGCATCCTGGCGCACGTGCTGGGGAGTTGCCTCAAGATGCTGCACCCCATAATCCCTTACATAACCGAGGAACTGTGGCAGATGCTGGGAAAGGTTTGCAGGGAGAGGAGCGAGGGAGAGACAATCGTTCTGGCGCCGTGGCCGGAGCCCGATGAGACACTGATTTCGCCCGAGGTCGAGGATGCCTTCGAGACCCTCATCGACATAACGCGCTGCATCCGCAACACCCGCGCGAATTTGAACATCCCTGAGCGCAAGCAGGTTGACGTAACGATTTCCGCGCGCGACGAACGACACGCAAAGATGGTGGAGAACAACCGGGACTACTTCCGCCGCATGGCCGGCGCGGGCGAAATCCAGGTCGGTGTAAACCTTGAGAGGCCTGCTCTGTGTGCGGCGGATGTCGTGGGAGGAACGCAGGTATTCGTACTTCTGGACGAGGCCGACGCAGAAGCCGAGCGGGAGAAACTCTCCAGGCGCAAGGCGGAAATAGACAAATACCTCGTCTCCACCGAGAAAAAACTGCAAAACAGGAACTTCGTCGAACGCGCCAAGCCCGAAGTGGTGGAACAGGCCAGGCGCAGGAAGGACGAACTGCTGGAACAGAAACGCATCATCGAACAGAACCTCGCCACACTGTCACATGGAGGGGGCTGACCCCCTGACGTGACACAGTGTCACATGAGAAGTACTGGACGGGGAGTCAGACCCTTCCCGTCGGGCCGATCCGCCTGAGGCGGACGGCCCTCCTCCTCAGCGTCTGACCCCCTTTCCTTCTGCAGGAATTCTCGGATGTTCCCAAAACCAGGGAAGGACCCCGACATCGTACCCCCTCTGGTTGAATTTGTGAAGTCTTGTTTTTTGGTGGAGGCGGTCGAGGCAGTAGACGGTAAGCACCGGGATGCGCGGGTCTGGATTCCGAAGTTTTGTTTGGATGAGTTGCCATGGCGTTTTGTTCTCCTTGCCTGAGTTTGTTCTGGCCAGGTTGAAGTAGAGTTGGTAAGCGTTTGCCTTGCGAATGAAGTCGGCGCGGTCTCTGAAAGGTTCGATGCAGTAGAACTCGTTCTCCATCAGACTGTGCACGGTCTCGACGTCGGCCTGGAAGCGGTGGGCGCCGGGCGGGATGGTTTTGTGACCCTGGCCGGGGACGGACTCGATCGTCTTGGTGAAGGCGCTCGCATTTTTTGCCTGCCAGGAGCCGATGAATTCCGAGCCGTTGTCCGACTGCCAGGTGGCGCGCCCGAGTTTAACGCCGCATTTTTTGAGGTGCTCGATAATCTGTGTGGCGAACACCTCGGCGCATGTGAGGCTCAACTCGTCGGAGTAGCCGAGGTATAGCGTGCCGGTTGTGACATCGCGCGCGGTGTACTGGTATGAGGGCAGGCCCAGGTCTTCTATGAGCGGCCAGTACTCGGGCATGTCGTAGAGGTGCTTGGTGTCGATGTCGATTTGCTGCATGAAGCGCCACCGTTTTTTGACCTCTCTGAGGCAGCGTTTGGTCTGGTGTTTTTTGCGGCGATACTTCCTTGTCAGTCCGCGCTTTTTGCGCACTTTTGCGATGGTTTTTACCGAGTAAGGCAGTTCGAGGTCCCGCTTCAGCCTGCGTGCGCCCCATGTGGGCAGCTTGTTGTGCGCCCTGACGATCTTGCGCTCGTCGGCCCCTGTGATTTTATTAGGATGGCTGTGGGGGGCGCGAGAGCGCTCCGAGAGGCTTTTGAGCGAGCCGTCATAGCGGTCGCGCCATTTGCGCACGGTCTTCGGCGAGCAGTTGAAGGCGCGCGCGGCGGCCTTAACGCCCTCTTGCCGGGCGAACTGGACGAGTTTGAGTCTCAGGTATTTTGTGTCTTTACAAATGCGCATAAAATCGTAGTATTTAATTGGACACATTTGGCCCTCTCCGGATTTGGTTATGGACTGAAAATGGAGATATCGGCCGTGTGTCCGTTATTATTTACGGTCACAGAGTCGCAGATGGTCACGAACGACCTTGCGCATGCTCCTGTTCATCGCGCGGACGCCAGAGGGGGTACGATGTCCGGGGTCCTTCCCAGTATCATCATGGAAATGGGCTTGACCACCAGGATTGTTGCCGCTATTCTCGGCTGCGATGGTGGTATAATGAGAGGCCTGATTACAGGGAGAACGCGTCGCCATGGCAAAAGTCCCACAGCAAATCCTGAAACTGGTGGAGCGAATGCTGGATTTGCACAAGAAGTTGACGAAGGCGAAGACGGCGCATCAGAAGACGGTCGTCCAGCGGCAGATTGACGCCACCGACAGGCGGATAGACGCACTCGTCTATGAACTCTACGGCCTGACCGACAAGGAAATCCGAATCGTGGAGGGTACGGCAAAATCATAGGAGAACTGTTATGAAAAGAGATATGGATCTGGTTCGCAGCATACTTTTTGAGATTGAGAAACACGAGCACGGACATGCGCCGAAGGATTTTAAGATTGATGGATTTACGGAAGAGCAAATCGGTTACCACGTCCAT
>JAUXGI010000265.1 GCA_030622295.1 Planctomycetota bacterium | reverse complement strand
GGCCGAGCCGAAGTTGACCGGAATCGTCGCCCGCGTCATCGCCGAAGCAAAATGAAGCGCCGAAATTATACCTGAAACCTTGAACTTTGAACCTTGAACCTTGAATCCGCCTCAGGCGGATTGCCCGTTGCCATTTGGTGAATCGGGGGTCTGACTCCCCGAGCGCGAAAGACCACTTTTCGCAACAGAAACTCCCCGGCGCCTGTTACTCAAACAAGAGATGGAACAGTGAACTACAAGAACACACTCAACCTGCTCAAGACCGATTTCCCGATGAGGGCCAACCTGCTGAAGCGCGAGCCGGAAATCCGGAAGAAATGGGAAGAGATGGACCTCTACGGCGTGATACGCAAGGCGCGCGCCGACAAGCCCAAGTTCACCATGCACGACGGCCCCCCCTATGCCACCGGCGATCTGCACGTCGGTACCGGCATGAACAAGGTGCTCAAAGACATCGTCGTGAAGTTCCAGACCATGCGCGGCAGGGACGCGCAGTTCATCCCCGGCTGGGACTGCCACGGGCTGCCCATTGAACACCGCGTCATGCAGGAACTCGGCGAGAAGGCCAGGCAAATGCCGGTCACGGAAATACGGGACAAGTGCCGTGAATACGCCACCCTCTACGTTAACCGCAACCGGCGGGAATTCAAGTCGCTGGGAGTCTTCGGACGGTGGGAGCGGCCATACCTGACTCTGGACCACTCTTACGAGGCCGGCGTCATCGACGTCTTTGCAAAGATGATTGAAGGCGGCTATATCTATCGCAGCAAGAAGCCGATTCACTGGTGCATGCAGTGCGAAACCGCCCTGGCCGAAGCCGAACTCGACTACGAAGACGAACCCAGCCCCTCCATCTACGTGAAGTGCAGGATGGCGGACGACGCCGGAAAATTCTTCGACCGACTCGGCGACGAGCCCCTCTACATCGTGATATGGACCACAACACCCTGGACGCTCCCCGCAAACCTGGCCATCGCCCTCCATCCCGACTTCGACTATGTGGCCCTGAAATGCAAAGACCCGAAAAGCGGGGAAGAAGAAGTCCTGATAATGGCGGAAGAACTGGCCTACACGGTCCTGCGGCTGATAAACGTGGACGAGTTCGACATCCTCGGCAAGGTCAAAGGCGCCCAGTTGGAAGGGCTGAAATACAGGCATCCGTTCATCGACCGCGAGTCGCCCGTCGTCCTGGCGGACTACGTGACGCTGGAAGACGGCACCGGCTGCGTTCACACCGCGCCGGGCCACGGACAGGAAGATTTCCTCACCGGCCGGAAATACAAACTCGATATCCTGAGCCCCGTCGACGGGCGGGGGCTTTTCACGGAAGAGGCCGGCGAGTTCCAGGGACTGAACGTCCACGAAGCGGACCCGAAAATCTGCGACAAACTGGAGCAAACCGGCGCGCTGCTGCACCGAAGCGACATCCGCCACTCCTACCCGCACTGCTGGCGCTGCAAGAAGCCCGTTATCTTCCGCGCCACGGAGCAATGGTTCGTGAGCATCGACCATGACGGCCTCCGCGGGCGCGTCATCGAGGCGATAAACGGGGCGTCCTGGGTGCCCGCATGGAGCAGGGAACGCATCCGTGGAATGGTCGAATCGCGACCGGACTGGTGCATCTCGCGCCAGCGCGCCTGGGGTGTGCCCATTCCGGCCTTCTACTGCACGGACTGCCGCCATGTGCTGCTCGACCATGATGTCGCGCTCCACGTCAGGGACATCTTCAGGCAAAAGGGCTGCAAAGCGTGGTATGAAATGGAGGCAGGGGACATCCTGCCGCCCGGGACGAAGTGCGCGAAGTGCGGAGGCGCGAACTTCAAGAAGGAGAACGACATCTTCGACGTCTGGTTCGAGTCCGGCTCCAGCCACCGCTCGGTGGTCATCGAGTACCCGGAACTCTCCTTCCCCAGCGACATCTACATGGAAGGCACCGACCAGCACCGCGGGTGGTTTCAACTGTCGCTCATACCCTCGGTGGCGACGCAGGGTGTCTCCCCGTTCAAGCGCTGCATTACGCACGGGTTCGTCGTGGACGAGGACGGCCGCAAGATGTCCAAGTCGCTGGGGAACTTCATCTCCGTCGGCGATGTGCTCAAGAACGTAGGCGCGGATATCTTCCGGCTGTGGATTGCATCCATCGACTACACGGACCACATCCGCGTGTCGCTCGACATCATCAAGGGCGCGGGCGATGCGTACCGCAAGATTAGAAACAGTTTCAAGTACCTTCTCCAGAATACCGCCGACTTCGACCCCGCCGCCGACGCCGTGCCGCCGGAGCAGATGCGCGAAATCGACCGCTGGGCGCTGAGCGAACTGCATCAGTTGATTGAAAAGGTCTCGGATTACTACGAGCAGGCGCAGTTCTATAAACTCTCCCAGGCCCTGCACAGGTTCTGCATCGTCGAGATGAGTTCGTTCTACCTCGACATCCTGAAAGACCGCCTGTACGCGGACGGGGCGAAGTCCCTCTCGCGCAGGAGCGCCCAGACAGCAATGCACGAAATACTGCTGGCGCTGACGAAACTGCTGGCGCCCATCCTCGTGCACACGTGCGAGGAGGTCTGGAAGCACCTGGACCACAGAGACGAAGAGGTGTCGAGCGTGCACCTGGCACACATGCCGGGGCCGGACCGCGCAAAGATAAACATGACCCTCAGCGACAGGTGGGACAGGCTGATAGCGATAAGGTCCGAGGTCGCGCGCGAGTTGGAAAAAATGCGCGCCGCAGGCGAAATCGGCTCGTCCCTGGAAGCGCACGTGGAACTGAACACGGGCAACGAAAAACTGGCGCAGTTCCTGAAAGACCACGAGGCGCTTCTCCCGCAGGTTTTTATCGTTTCCGGCGTCCGCGTGGTTGACGAGGGCGGCGACGGCTTCGTGCCGGGCGAAGGCATGTCGGACCTCCTCGTAAGGACTTACAGGTCTCCGCACGCGAAATGCGAGCGCTGCTGGAATTACCGCCCCGAAGTGGGCAAGAACAAGAAACACCCGACCATATGCGACCGCTGCATCCAGGTCGTGCAGAGCGCAAACGACAACCTCCGGGGTCCCTAGGTTGCCGTTTCGGGCGAGGGGGTCAGACCCCCTAGGTTGCAGCCTTCGGGTGAGGGGGTCAGACGC
>JAUXGI010000282.1 GCA_030622295.1 Planctomycetota bacterium | reverse complement strand
CGAGGTCAACACCATCACCTCGGCCATAAACGAGGGCGAGGTGTATCGCTTCGTCGCCAAGCCCTGGAACGATGAAGAATTGAAACTGATGATAGAACACTCGCTTGAACAACACGAACTGAAAAAGCAGAACGTCTTGTTGCTTGAAACGGTCAAGGAGCAGAACGAAAAACTGAGATTGCTGAACGAGGACCTGGAGCACCTTGTTCAGGAGAGAACACGGGAACTGGTCATGTCCCAGAAAATACTGGAGAACCTTCCTGTTGCCGTAATTGGAGTAGATGAAGAAAAAACGGTAGCCTACGTCAACAGGACCGCGCGCGCGCTGTGGCCGGCTGACGGCAACTCCGTTCTTGGGAAACCGGTGAGCCGGGCCTTCTCCGAGGATGTTGATGGTCTGGTGGATGAAGTCCGGGCCGCCGGGCAAGCCCCTTATCTGAAGGACTGTTGCTGGAAAGACCGGGACCTGCACATCACGTGCAGCGTGGTGGACCCGAATGACGCCGCTCGCGGCGTCATTTTGCTCCTGAAAGGAAACAAGAATGCTGGCAGAGAAACTGCGTGAAATCATCCACTCGCTTGAGATGCTTCCCGCGCTTCCCGCGGTGGTACAGCGCCTTCTCGAAGTGGCGCAGGACAAGCGCTCGACGGCCGAAGACATGGGCGAAGTAATCAGCAAAGACGAGGGAATCACCTCCAGGCTGCTCAAGTTGGTCAACTCGTCGTTCTACGGCTTCTCCAGGCAAGTCTCCACCATCTCCAGAGCGGTGGTCATCCTGGGCTTCGACGCCGTCCAGAACCTCGCCGTCGGCATAAGCGCCTCGGACCTGCTCGCAGGAAAAGATGACGCCGGCCCCCTGGACCGGGACCGTTTCTGGCAGCACGGCATAGCCGCAGCGGCAGCCGGACGGCTCCTCGCTCAGCAGAGCGGATACAGCCCGGCCGAGGAGGCCTTTATCGCCGGCTTGCTGCACGATGCGGGAAGAGCCTTCCTCAATCAGTACGCCCCCAGGGCCATCGAAATGCTGTTCGAAAAGGCAAAGGAACAACCCGGGCGCGACATGGTCGACATCGAACAGGACGTGCTCGGCATCGACCATTGCATCCTGGGCGCCAATATCTTCAAACACTGGAAACTACCGGAGCAGGTCATCTGGGCGACTCGCCGTCATCACTCCGCTGACACGGACAGCACCGGCAGGAGCGGGCAGATAGAGGCCATCACGTATCTGGCCAACGCCCTGGCAAAAATAAGGCGCATCGGCTCCAGCGGCGACGACGCACTGCCGCCCCTGCCCAAACAACTGATGAACCGCCTGGGTCTGGACGACGGCCATCTGCTGCGGGTCCTGATGGAAATGGACCAGGAGGTCGAGAAGGCCGGAGCGCTCCTTCAGATTGAGATGGGTAAAATAGAGAAGGATGTCCCGGAACATTCCGAGCGTCTGCTGCTGGTCGGCACCACCCCCGCCGGCATCAGGCCGCTGAAACTGACGCTCGAGGCCGGCGGCTATCACCCTGCCGTTGTCAGAAGCCAGGCTCTCGACGCGGACACCGTGGAAAAAGAGCAGCCGGACATCCTGGTCGTTGACGCCTCCGACGGCACGTTTGACCTGGACTCGCTGAACGGTCAAATCCCGGGCGAGCGGCACAGTGTCGTCATACTTCCGCGGGACTCGGAACGCGGAAACGTCTCGCCCGGCGACACCGGACAACTCGTCGCCCCTGTTTCGGCGGAACAACTGCTGGGTGCAATCGACACTCAAAGGGTTACATCCAATGGATAGGAGCCACAACCTGTTGTTTGTCGACGACGAAGAAGGGATTCTCAACTCCCTGCGGCGTCTCTTCCGCAAGGAAGGCTACACAATCCACACCTGCACCGACCCGCTAAAGGCCCTTGTGATGCTCGAGGGACAGCCCGTCGACCTGATTATCTCCGACCACAACATGCCGCAGATGAAAGGCACGGAGTTCCTCGAGAAGGCAAGCGCAATCCAACCCGACACAATAAGGATTCTGCTGACCGGATTCGGCGATGTCAATATCGTCATGGACGCGATAAACAACGGGAAAGTCTACAAGTTTATCCTGAAACCCTGGAACGACCAGGACCTCAGGATTACGGTCAGACAGGCGCTGAAACAGTACGCCCTCATTGCCGAAAACCGACGCCTCGGCAAACTGACCCAGGAGCAGAACGCGGTGCTCAAGGGCCTCAACATAAGCCTTGAAGCAAAGGTTCAACAGCGAACCGAGGAGATAGCACGAAAGAACGAGAAACTTGAAGACATGAACAAGCGACTGGAAGAAAATTTCATGAACTCGATAAAGGTATTTGCAGCGCTGATGGAAATGCGGAACTCTTACGTGGGGAATCATTCCAGAAAAGTTGCGGAAGCCGCGAAATTCATTGCCGGCAAGATGTGTAACGATGAAGAAGAAGCGCGTGACGTGGAAATAGCCGCACTCCTGCACGACATCGGCAAGATCGGCGTGCCCGACCGGGCCTTGCGCAAAGAAACCAGGCGGCTTTCTGCCGAGGAAAGAGAACTCAACAGACGCCATCCCCTGCTCGGGCACGCCGCGGTCAACTCCTTCCAGGGACTCCAGCGGGCCGCACTCCTCATTCGCCACCATCACGAGAAATACAACGGGACAGGCTATCCCGACAGGCTCAAGGGAGAGGACATTCCCCTCGGCTCGCGAATCATAGCCGTACCTGACAGGTATGACGTCCTGATGAATTCAAAGAGACACCGGGGAAGTTCTCGCCCCTCAGAGGCCGTTGCGGACCTCCGCCGGCGAGCCGGCTCCGACTTCGACCCTTCCGTAGTACAGTGTTTTCTCGAAGGCCTGAAATCCGGCCAGGGAGGCGCTAACAATGACCGCGAGATGGAAATCTCGGTACACGAACTCAGGGCCGATATGGTCGTCGTGCGCGAAGTGAGAACGGTCAGCGGTCTCCTGCTGATGCCCCGCGGCACGAGAGTCACCAGGTCT
>JAUXGI010000166.1 GCA_030622295.1 Planctomycetota bacterium | reverse complement strand
GAGTCAGACCCTTCCCGTCGGGCCGACGGGTCGGCCCTCCTCCTCAGCGTCTGACCCCCTTTCCTCTGTGTCGGGGAAAGGTTTACCCACATTTCTGACGTGCACCCTGCTGCGGGGGGGGGCAAATGGCCTTGACGCCGGGGCCGGGTTTTGATAAATTCCCCCGCTCTTGACCGGTCGAAGACGGCGGGAGAGCGTTCCGTGAGGCGGCCCGAGGGCCGGGATCGGAACCACCGAAGGTGCAAGCGCCGCAGTAAATCCGCGGCGTGAAACTCTCAGGTATGTGACCGCCGTTGGACGGACTCCTGGATTTATGAAAAACAGGGGATATGATACAGCGTTATCATATCCCCTTGATTTTCTGTTGCTCTTGACGGAGGCGACCATGGCATCGAACAGGGACGATTTCCTCTTTCGACAAAAGATTGCGGAGATTGACAGGGTTACCGGCTCAATCATACGCCTGGAAGAAGAACGCCAGGCGCGCAAACTGATAATGATTGCTTCCGAGAGCATCGCCCCCGCGGCCGTGCGCCAGGCCCTGGCCTCATGCCTCACGAACCTCTACGCCGAGGGCTACCCCTGGTGGCGCATGTACATGGAGACCGAGGAGGAGTTATGTGACTTCGGCACGGAACTGGCCTACATCCGCCGCTATGCCGACGGCAGGTACTACAAGGGGGTCGAGTACGTAGATTTCATAGAGGCCATCGCGCGCAAACGCTGCGCGGAAGTATTCGCGGCAAACGGCGTGTCGGCGGACAGGGTTTACGCAAACGTACAGTCGCTCTCCGGCGCCGCAGCAAACAACGCCGTCTACCAGGCGTTCCTGAAAAACGGCGACGCCGTTATGGGACTGGACCTCGCCCACGGCGGTCACCTCACCCACGGCAGCGAGGTCAACCGCTCCGGCATGAGTTACAACATAGTGGCCTACAAGACGAACGGCGCGACCGGCATGCTGGACTACAAGGCGATAAAGAAACTCGCGCTCGAGTACAAGCCCAGGATGATAATCGCCGGCTACAGCGCCTACCCGCGTACTGTCGACTGGGGCGCGTTCCGCGACATCGCGGATTCCATCGGCAACGGCTGCATACTCCTCGCAGATATTTCACATCCTTCGGGACTCGTCGCCGCCGGTGAGTTTCCCAGCCCGGTGGGCATAGCGGACGTTACTTCCTTCACGACGCACAAGACCCTCTGCGGCCCGCGAGGCGCCTGCATCATTACCACGGACGAGGAAAAGGGCCAGATGATTGACGCGGGCGTCTTCCCCGGGGAGCAGGGCGGCCCGCACATCAACAACATCGCCGCGAAGGCGGTCGCTTTCCAGATTGCGAAGACTGGGAAGTTCAAAGACCTGATGAAGAAGGTTGTCGAGAACGCGAAAGCGCTGACGGAAAGTTTCCGCAGGCGCGGCATGAAGATAGCCTATGGCGGCACCGATTCGCACATGATGCTGATAAACCTGCGGGGCATCGAAACCGATACGGGCTTTCCACTGCGGGCCGAGATACCCTCGCGCATACTCGACATCTGCGGCATCACCTGCAACAAGAACACCATCGCCGGCGACGACAACGCGGCATTTCCGAGCGGCCTGCGCCTCGGCACGACCTGGGTCACGCAGCGCGGCCTTGGTCCGGACCACATGGACGAAATAGCAGACATCGTGACCAGCGTGCTCAGGGACATCAAGCCTTTTGACTACATCGGTCTGCTCGGCATGCTCGGACGCGGCAAGTTGCAACTGAAGACCCTGGAAGAAGCAAAGCGCAGGATCGCCGAACTCGTGAAGGAGGCCGCGGTCGATATCGAGCCGCAACAGGAAAGCGGATACCCCCACTATACCCCCGTCAAAATGGATACGGGGCGCACATCCGTCCTGCTGGAGCATCACGAGAAAGCGGGCGCGGCCATAAACGAACGCGCCGGGTGGAAGATGCCGCAGTCCTTCGGCGACGCATCGAAGGAGGTCGAGGCCGCAAAGAACGGAGCGGCCCTGTTCGACATGAGCGACTTCGGGCTGATTGAGGTCTGCGGCGAGCGTGCCGTCATGTTCATGCAGGGAGTCAGCACGGTCAACATCTATGAACTGAAGCCCGGCCGCGCAACGCAGGCGCTGCTGTTCGACTCGGATGACCGATTGCTTGACGACGTCGTTATCTTGCGGTTCGGCCGACTGGACGACGGCCGCGACAAATTCATCGTGAAGACGAACCCCGAAAACCATGACCGGGTGCTCACGTGGTTCCGGGCGCTGAGCGATTGCTACGTCATCTGCGATACGGAAGACGTAATGGGCAAGATTGAAGGCCCGGTCGCCGTGGAAGACTTGCGCACATGCGAGAACGTCGAGGGACGGCTGGCATGCATGGCGCTCGCGGGCCCGAAGGCTCCAAACGTCATCGGTAAATCGGGCAAAGACATAGAGAAACTCGGCGCGGGGGAATTCGTTCGGACGAAAGTCGCCGGTTCAGACACCATTGCGTTGAAGTTCGAATGCAAGGTCGCAGCGTCTTTCTACCTGCTGCTGACGCACCCCGAGGGTGCTCACTCTCTCTGGGGCACACTGCTGGAGGCCGGCGCTGTGCCCGCCGGCACCGAGGCTCTGCGCGGGATTTTCGCCGAAGCGGGCCTGCCGTCTTACGAGAGCGAGACTCGACCTGATGTAATGGCGCTTTACGGGTCGCACGAGAACTGGTTCGACCTCGCCAAGTTCCACTTCATCGGTCAGAAGAAAATCGCCGCAGAGGCCAAGCCCGCCGCGGACAGAGAACTCTTCAAATGGGAGGAGAAGGAAGGCGAACCGAAAAAGACCCCTCTCAACGCCGAACACCGCAAACTTACGAAGAAGGCGTTTATGATACCGTTCGCGGGATGGGAGATGCCCGTGTGGTACACCAGCGTCAGCGACGAGCACACCGCCGTGCGCACCACGGCGGGGCTGTTCGACGTCTCTCACATGGGCTGCCTCGGCTTCGAGGGCGAATACGCCGCCCGCTTCCTGGACATGGTCACGACGAACTACGTCCACTGGCTCATGCCCGGGCAGTCGCAGTATGCCTACATACTGGACTGCGACGGCCGCGTCATAGACGACTGCATGGTCTACCGGCGCGGGCGGGACAAATTCCTGATGGTCGTGAACGCATCCAACGAAGACAAGGTCAAGGCCTACTTCCGTGGCGTCATCGAGGGGAGGTATCTGCTGGACCGCGACAACCCGCTGAAGAAAATGGAGGGCGAATTCACGTTCCGCGATCTGAAAGACCCCGGGGAGGGCGACCATCGCAAGATCGACATCGCGCTCCAGGGCCCCAACTCGCTGAAAATACTGCAGGCGATGACGGAGAGCTCCGAACTGAAAGACAACCTGGCGCGAATAAAACCGACCGACCTGATTGAGTGCGACCTGGACGGCTTCGACCTTATGATAAGCCGGACGGGCTATACGGGTGAGACGTTCGTGTACGAGATATTCGTGCACCCGGACCGGGCGGTTGATATGTGGCGGAAGTTGCTCGAGCGGGGGGGGGAGTTTGGCCTGAAGCCCGCGGGTCTGGGCGCGCGCGACTCGACGCGCACCGAGGCCGGCCTGCCGCTCTACGGCCACGAACTCGAAGGACCGATGGCCATCAGCCCCATCGGCGCGGGCTACGGAGCATACGTGAAATTCCATAAGCCCTTCTTCGTGGGCAGGAAGCCCTTGATGGAATCGGAGAAAAAACGCAAAATGGAAGTCGTGCGTTTCAGGATGAAGGAAAAGGGAGTGAAGGTTCTCCACCCCGGCGACCCGGTGGTGAACAGACGCGGCCAATTCGCAGGCAACGTCACCAGCGCCGCACTGGCGGGAGGTTACCAGACAGGCATGGCATACGTTGACCGCAAATACACCGCAGAAGGCACGCCCCTCGGCGTCTTCGCCATGCCGCACGACGACAAGAAAGACTGGTCCGAGAAACTGAAAAACCAGTTGGAAGTGGGCGACAAACTCTATCTGCATGAGTGGGGTCGGGTCATCTCGCGCTTCCCGGAAAAACCGACCCCCGGGATGCCCCGGGCATTGCGCGAGAAAATCGTATCCTTTTAGAACCCCGGTAACGTCGGCTTTTGGAGGACATCGAACATGTGGCCGGAAGACCTGAAGTACACCGAGAGTCACGAGTGGACAAGGGCGGAAGGAGACATCGTAACCACGGG
>JAUXGI010000238.1 GCA_030622295.1 Planctomycetota bacterium | reverse complement strand
GAAAGGGTCTGACTCCCCGAGCCTCTTCGGCCTCAGGTCCCAAGTCTACTAATCCTGAGAGTGCGGATGCGCTCGGCGGCTTTCTTCGTTTCCTCGATTGTCGGGACCAGCGCCAGCCGCACGTAGCCCTCGCCCGGATTCAGCCCGTCGGCGGTCCTGTCGCTTATCCATGCGCCGGGCGTGGTCACAACCGCGACATCATCCGCGAGCAGCGCCCTGGCAAAGTCCAGCGAGGTTATGCCCGGCGGGCATTTCTGCCAGATGTAAATCGCCGCCTCGGGCGTACAATCCTCAAGACCCGCGGCCTTGAACGCATCCACCATGATGTCGCGCTTGGTATGGTATTCCCTGCGCATCCGCTCCACGTGCGACTCGTCGCCCAGCGCGGCTATTGCGGCGTCCTGGATGAAGGTGGCGGTACCGGAGTCGATGTTTGTTTTGACCTTTTTGAAAATATCCAGAATGCGCTCATCCCCGCACACGAAGCCCACGCGGTAGCAGGTCATTGCGCTGCGCTTCGAGAGCGACTGCACCACCACAACGCCCTCGCGCGCGAATTCCAGTATGCTGTGCGGCTTTTCCCCGTAATATATCTCGGTGTATGCCTCGTCGGATACGATGATGATGCTGTGCTTCCGGCCGAACTCGACAACGCGCTTGAAGAATTCAGGCGGCGCAACCGTTCCGGTGGGCGAATTCGGATAGTTTATCCACATCAGTTTCGCCCTCTCGCATACCTCGACCGGTATGGCGTCGAGGTCGGGCAGGAAGCCGTTCTCCTCAAGCAACGGCACGTGGTACGGCACGCCCTCGGCGAAGATTGTCCCGCGCGTATAAGGCGGATAGCCCGGCGTGGGGATAATCACGCAGTCGCCCGGGTCGATGAACCCTTCCGGGAAGTTGAATACCGCCTCCTTGCTTCCGATGGTCGAGGTTATCTCTTTTTCGGGATCGAGTTTCACGCCGAAACGCTTTTCAAACCACCGTACCGCAGCCCGGCGGAATTCCGGAGCGCCGGTGTAACGCGGATAGCCTGCGGCGGCGCGCCTGACGACGGCCTCCTCTACAGCCCTGACGATGATGTCCGGGGTGGGAGTCGCGGGGTCGCCTACGCCGAAGTCGATGGGCTCGACGCCTCTCTCGCGCAATCTGGCCACTTCCCTGTCGACCTCCGCGAAGGCATACGCGCCGATTGATTGCACTCTTCTGGATGGAACGACCTTCATCACACCTCCGCTTCGCTTTGAACCACAGAACACGCAGACAGGAAACAGGCACGAGCAAAAGGATAACACAGAGAGCCGGAGATTCCAGTGTTTTATGACCGACGGGAAGAGGGGCGGGCCTTGCCCGCTCTTTTACTCTCGCACTTGCTGTCCTCGGATACTGTCTCCGAAGTCATGTGGGCCGGAAGGAAAAGACCCCGCAAGGCGGGGCGGGAAGGGGTCTGACTCCCCGAGCCGTGCAAGGCGGCTTTTCCTTCGGAATCCGCCGCCTCATGTGCTAAAATTCCGCGCAACACAGGGCGACGGGAGCAGAAGAATGACACCGCGCAAGCATTCCACGACCACGGCAATTGTTCTTGCCGCCATACTGGCGGCGGGAGGGGCGCTGCGTCTGTGCGGCATAGGAGAGCGTGGGTTCTGGCTGGACGAGGCATACAGCGAGGTCCGCACGCGCGGGACCCTGCGCGAGACCATCCAGGAGGCGCTGGCATACGAAGGCTCTCCGCCGCTCTATCTCGTCGTCCTTTACGGCTGGCGGCAGTTCGTCGGCACGGGCGAAATGCAGTTCAGGACGCTCAGCGCGCTCATGGACGGACTGACCATACTCGCGGTATTCGCGCTTGCCCGCCAGATGCTCAACCGGATGGCTTCAATGACGGCGGCCGCCATGTACGCGATGTCGTCTTTCGCCATCCTGTACGCGCAGGAGGCTCGACAGTACGCACTGCTTACACTACTGGTTGTTTTGTCGTCGTACTTCTTTTATCGCATCGCGGTCAGCGACAAGAGGCGACAGCCCTATCATTATATATTATATGTCGTTACGACCACAGCCGCGCTGTACACGTTCCCCTATGCCGTCTTCGTTTTCTCGGCACAGTTTTTGTGTGTGTTAGTTCAGGATTTAACACGTTTTATCGCATTTGCGCGGGGCGGCAAGAGCCCGACCGGGGTCCGCCCGGGGTTGGTTGAGGCTTGCCTGGTGGTCTCATTCGTTTTATTTTCCCCTTATTTGCCAACAGCGGCGCAAAGGGGCGTGCAGTCAGGCGCCGCCCGGGGCGCGTACGCCGGCGGGCTATCGCAGGCATGGGAGACTATCTCGTTGATGCCAGGAATCATCCGCGACCTCTTTTACGGAATCAATCCGTCGGTGAGCGCACCGGGTTGGGTGTGCAATCTCGTCGCGCTTTTGCTTGCGGTCGGGCCCGTCGCCCTTGGAATATCATGTTTGCGCGGCCTGCGTTGGAGGCGCGCCTTCCTGATATGCACGCTGGCGATGCCGTTCTTCGGCGTACTTGTATTTCCTTTCAGAGTACACGTAATTGAGGCGAAGCATTTTATATTCCTGCTGCCTCTCGTCCTGATTGCGGTGTGCTCGCTTTTCTCCTTGAGACCTGACATGCCCGGCAGGCGCATACGCATGGTGCCGGCGCTGGTCGGGTGTGCGGTTCTTGCGGTATTCGCGGCGACGAATGTATTTGCACTGGAGGATTACTACGAGAGGCCGGAGGAGAAAGAAGCCTGGCGGGAGGTGGCCCCGGCACTGGCGGAGAAACTGAGACCCGGCGATGCGGTCATCTTCTCGCCCTTCCAGGGCATGGTGCCCTTCGAATACTACCTGCCCGACAATGTCAGGGTGTCCAGCAACCCGTACGGCAGCGACGCGGGCCGTAAATGGGTGATAACGAGGGAAAGCGGCCGGCTTGTTTTTGTTGACGTGCTCACACCGGTCAAGAGATGGTCGAATCTCCCCGAGTATCGCACGTCAAAAGAGATGGCCGGGGCGCTGAAACGCCGTGGCAGAAGGCGCGTATGGCTGGTGACGAATCACAGCAACGTCGCGCGGGAGGCGCCCGCGGTTTCGGAATCGCTTGAGAACGCGCTGTCCGCAAGGTATACTGAGGTTCCACCCGACGGGCTGAGGCGGGAATATGCGGGCGGCGTGGGGACGATTCGCGTGCGCCTGTTTGTTGCCGACGGGTGAGTTCAAACAAAAGGAAGCGTTGAGCCGTATTTGGTGGAAATTATCAAGAGTTAGTGAATGTCCCGGATCTACTATACGGAGGAGCGTGTTATGAAAATTGCAGGAGCGGTTCTCGTAATGGCTGTGTGCCTGGGAGCGGCGGCGCTTTGCGGCCGGGCGGCCGTGGTCGGCGACGAGGAAAGGGAAGAAGGGCCCGTCCTGAAATGCGAGCGCCG
>JAUXGI010000283.1 GCA_030622295.1 Planctomycetota bacterium | reverse complement strand
TTGCCTCTTGTAGAGCCCGCGCAGGCTCATGAGGCGGATGTTGAAGATGGCCCAGAACATGGAGAAGGAGTCCCGGAACGTGCTGACGCGGGTCCGGGGGGAGTCTTTCCAGGTGACGGGCGTCTCGCAGATTCTGTAGCCGAGTTTGCGCGCGAGGAAGAGCGCCTCGACGTCGAAGGCGAAGCGGGGAACCCCCTGGAGGGAGAATATCCTGCGCCCTGCTTCGCGTGTGAACATCTTGAAGCCGCACTGCGTGTCCTTTATGCCGCGCACGGCCATGATGCGGACGATCTTGTTGAATGTCTTGCCCATCAGTTGTCGGTACCAGGGCTGGCAGGTGACGATGTTGGACTCGGGCATTGCGCGGGAGCCGATGACGACATGGTAGCCCTCCTGCATTTTTTCCAGGAAGCGCGTTGTCTCTTCGATGGGCGTGGAAAGGTCGGCGTCGGAGAAGAGGAGGTAATCGCCTTTCCCCTCGAGCATTCCGTGGCGGACGCTGTAACCCTTGCCGCGGTTGGAGCCGTTCTCCAGCACGCGGAAGTCCTCGCGCCCCTGTGCCGCCTTCTTTGCGGCCTCGATTGTTTTGTCTGACGAGCCGTCGTCCACTACCAACACTTCGGCGGAGTAGTCTTGTTTGTCGAGGAATTCGAATATCTCCTCGAGCGTAGGGCCTATGCGGTCTTCTTCGTTGTAGGCTGGTATGATTATACTCAGGTTGATTTCATTCATTCGTTTGCACCTGTTGCGTGGCGGTCTTCTTCTCGCCGCGGAGGCAGTTCAAATGGCGACCTGAACAGATATATGGAGTATCCGATTTTTTCGACGGGTGTCTCCCGCCTGAGCCGCTCCATCATCCAGGGCGCCGGTCGCAGCGGTCCGTATGTATCCTGCAGATTGGTCACGCTCACGGCAATGTAGTCACTCCTGCTGATTCCACTGCTGACGCTCCAATCCGATTTGCGCACACCGGGCAGGTTCGGCGGTATGAGGAACTTGCACTTGACGCCGTAGTACCTGGGGTCTGCGCTGCCGAAGTAATACAGGTGTACCTCTTCGATATTGTGTTCGTCCATGTGGCGCTTGAGCAGGATAAGGTCCTGGCCCCAGTCTATGTTCGAATCCGTCAGATGGTTTGGGCCGTTGGCGGGACCGCCCGCGATTTCGTTGAAGTAGGCCAGGTAGTGTGGATAGACGCTTACGGTTCCCAAAACACACCACACAAGAAGCAGGACAAAGAGCAGCAAACGCAAGATGGTTTCCGAAAGCTGCCGCCCGCCAAGGTAGTTGACGACCTTGCTGATGAAGATGAACACGAGGGGTATCACCGGCAGGATGTGGCGGTGGCCGATGTTCATGTTGCCGTACGTCGCCACGCCGAAGTATATGACGAACGCAGCTGCAAGCGGGACTTCCTGCTTCCATCTTTTTCTGCTCCACGTGTACGCCAGCACTACCGACAGCACGAAGAATATCAGGACAGGAACGGGCGTCTTGTAAAGGGAAGTCATAATGAAGTAATGAGGCCAGGACTTGTAACGCGGCGGCCTTCCCGGAATCCAGTTGTGTTCGCCGTCCAGAAACGAGGCCCGCGTCATGGTCGAGCGGACATAGTGAAATCCCTCCAGATAGGCCTGCGGCAGGAGGCGTTTGTCATGCAGGAATTTGGCTATCCCCGCGGGTTTGGGCACCTCTTGGGCAAACCAAAGCGATTCATCGTTTCCGTCAGAAAATGCGGAGAAGCGGAATGAGTATCCCGCCCACACTGTGCCGTAGGCGAGCGGGAGCATTATCGCGAAGAGGATAAGCAGTGCGACGAGTTTTTTTCGCCACGCTTTCGCGGTTATCGTCTTAAGGAATTTGATTTCAATCGGCGAGCCGTCGAACAGACGCACAAGCGCCGTGACCGCCAGTACGGGCAGCATGAGCAGGCCGGAGAACTTCGCCAGCAGGGCCAGCCCGAGCGTGACGCCCGCCAGCAGCGCGCTGAGCGGAGTGAGCCGCCGCGCCGCCCTGTCAAAACAGAAAAGAGAAAGCAGCAGGAAGAGGGCGATGGGCATGTCAGTGTTCGTCAGCCTGCCGTGCGCGATGAGATTCGGACTGAAGGCGAAGAGGAACAGCGCAAGGAGCGCGGCGCCGTTGCCGTACAACTTCCGCGCCCAGAAGAATATGAGCAGGCCCAGGCACAGTGACAGCAGGACCATCGTCAGCCTGCCCCAGAAGAATGCCGGGGATGCGTCATTTCTGCCGCTGAACAGGAACTCCCAGCCGTACTCCCACTCGTGGCTCTCGCGCCACGCATCCGTCTCAAACGCCCCATCGAGGTCGAGAAACAAGAGCGGCAGTCCCGCTATCATTTTCCCAAGTGGGGGGTGCTCTGCGTTCAAGCGGTAGTCGCCGGTCTTGAGGTAGGCATAGCCTGCAGGCAGGTGCGCCGTCTCGTCCCAGGTGCCGCTCTTCTGGACCATGCTGGTGGTTGCCTGCAGTGCAAACGCCGCCAGGAGCAGGATTACCCACAGAGCGAGCCACCGCCCCCGCGTGAGGCGCTGGACCAGGCCGAAAAACTCCGCTCCGGCCCTGGCCGCCTTGACGGGCGTCTTTCTTGCCGCCTTCTTGAGTCGCTTCTTTTTCTTGGACATATCAGCCGGGCCCCGTGATGGTCTGTCATTCCAAGAATGTCTGACAAAATGAGCGGCGGATGCCCCTCGACTCGACACAAAGGACCCCGGTTTTCATTTTGACAGTCGCTCTTAGTTTAGCATACCGGCACGCATATTCAAGACCGCGACGTGAGCATGTAAGAATCTTGGATTTTCACATCGTCTCCAAGTTTCGCGAGGGGACAGTCAACAATCTACGAACCTCACTCGCGCGGCTCGCGAGGTTCCGCCCGTTCCGGGTTCTCGCCCCGAGAACCCGTCAGGGTCCGAGGGGTAATTGTGACAGTCCCCTCCGCTCACTTTCCAGGATTCTACATGCCCCCTGCGCCCGATAAGTT
>JAUXGI010000357.1 GCA_030622295.1 Planctomycetota bacterium | reverse complement strand
CTCGGGGAGTCAGACCCTTCCCGTCGGGGGGCACAGCCCCCTCTTTTTCCTTTTGCGCTTTCTAATCCCGGGCATCGCCCGAAACTACCAGAACGCGAAATGAAAAAAGGGGCTGTGCCCCCGACGGGAAGGGTCTGACTCCCCGAGCGCGTAGAATAGTGACTGTCCCCGTTCGTCAATAACTTATCTCCCCCCTCCCTCTGCTTTTTGCTCCTTGCTCTTCGCTGGGGTCGTTTGATTGGAATCGCAATTCGACGTCATCGTAGTAGGCGGCGGCCATGCCGGGTGCGAGGCGGCCCTTGCGGCGGCACGCATGGGATGCCGTGTGCTCCTCGCCACTATCAGCCGCCGGACCGTGGCCCAGATGTCCTGCAACCCGGCCATAGGCGGCCTGGCCAAGGGAGAACTCGTTCGCGAGGTTGATGCGCTCGGCGGGCAGATGGGGCGCGCCATCGACGCCTCCCACATCCAGTTCCGCATGCTCAATAGCGGCAAAGGTCCCGCCGTGCGCGCCCCCCGTGCCCAGGCGGACATGCGCCTGTACCAGGCGGTCATGTTGCGCGCGCTCGACGAGCAGCCGTTCCTTGAGATACGCGAGGGGATGGTCGAAAGAATCCTCGTTGCGGACGAGACGGCCCGTGGGGTTGCCTTCGCCGACGGGGGCGAAGCGCGGGCGCGGGCGGTGGTGCTTACCACCGGCACGTTCCTGCGCGGCCTGATGCACATCGGCGGGGAGAAAATCCCCGGCGGCCGCAGGGGAGACCCGCCCGCAGGGGGACTATCCGCCTGCCTCGCGTCCCTCGGATTTGAAACGGGACGCCTGAAGACGGGAACGCCTCCCCGCGTTCATCGCGACTCCATTGACTTCAGCAAGACCACCCCCCAGCCCGGCGAAGAGCCGCGCAATTTCTCCTTCTTCGGCCCCCGACACGACAGGCCCCGGATACCCTGCCATATAACCCGCACTACGGGCGAGACCCACCAAATCATCCGCGAAAACCTGCATCGCGCACCGATGTATTCCGGGCAAATCAAGGGTACCGGTGCGCGCTACTGCCCGTCGATTGAAGACAAGGTCGTGCGCTTCGCGGACAAGTCCGGGCATCAGGTCTTCCTCGAACCGGAGGGCGTCGAGACAGACGAGTATTACTGCAACGGCATCGCCACCAGCCTGCCCCGCGAGGTCCAGGATGCCCTGGTGCACTCGATACCCGGGCTGGAAAAAGCGCGGATACTGAAATACGGCTACGCCATCGAATACGACTACGTCCAGCCGACGGAGTTGCGGCCGTCCCTGGAGACGAAGCGAATCGCGGGGCTGTTTCTTGCCGGGCAGATAAACGGGACCTCCGGTTACGAGGAGGCCGCCGCGCAGGGAATCATGGCCGGCATAAACGCCGTGCTGAAGATTCGCCGCGAGGAGCCGTTCATACTGGACAGGGCCGAGGCATATATCGGCGTGCTCATAGACGACCTGGTCACGCTGGGAACGAATGAACCCTACCGGATGTTCACGTCGCGCGCGGAGTACCGCCTGCTGCTGAGACAGGACAACGCCGACCGCAGGCTGACGAAGTACGGCCATCGCTGCGGCCTGGTTTCCGACGAGGACCATGCGAAGTTGCGCGCAAAGGAAGAGGCGATTTCACGTGCAACGGAGACGTTAAGGAAAGAGACGCACCGGGGCAGGACGCTTGACTCCATCCTCCGCAGGCCCGAGTGCAACCTGGCCGATGTCGCGGCGCTCGGCGGTGAGCGCGCACTGCACAATCTGCCGGAGGACATCGCGGAGCAGGTCGAGATTGACATCAAGTACGAAGGATACCTCACGCGCCAGAACGCCGAGATAGCGGAATTCCGCAGAATGGAGGGATTCCGCCTGCCGGAAGATTTCGACTACGCCGCGATTCGAGAGATGAGCGTGGAGGCGCGCGAGAAGTTGTCCGGGATAAGACCCCGTTCGATAGGCCAGGCGCAGCGCATATCCGGCGTGCGCGCCGCCGACGTCACCGCGCTTCTCATCCACCTCCGGTCAAACCGGGGCGAGGGGGTCAGGAGTTTATCCCGACGGAGGAGGGGCTGAGGAGCCCCGCCTTGCGGGGTCTTTTCCTTTTGCGCAACCTGACTTCGGGTATCGTTTCCGAAGTGATGTGAACCGGAAGGAAAAGAGCGGCCAGGGGCCGCGGTATCGGCGGGCTCCATCTTCATCATCTGCTCCGCGTCCGCGAAGAAGCGCCGCTGGAAGGCGGGCCGGATGTAGCCCATCGCAATTACCGTCCT
>JAUXGI010000247.1 GCA_030622295.1 Planctomycetota bacterium | reverse complement strand
TTGCGGCGGTGGCCGCAATGCTATGCGCCCAGCAGTCCGGCGAGGCGGCCATTTACCACATCGAAAAGGACTACACGCTCTACGGCAACCTCGACCAGGACGACATTCCGGGCATCGGCGCCTGTGCCTGCGGGCCGACCGCGGCGGTCAACTCGTTCGTGTACCTGGAAAACGCCTACCCCTGGGCTTACAATAGATGGTTGATTCCCGACACGAACCCCGCAAACGGCCTCAGGGACTATCCGGAACTGATTGACGTTGCGACCATACTCGGCGGGGCCGGCTACATGAACACGAAATGTCCGGGTGGAACCTGGGACGACATGTTCATCTACGGCAAGTGGAGATACATCGAGGACCAGTGGCCGGGCTGGACGATTTACGAGGCGCAACTCTCTTCCACGTGGGGATGGCCGGGTACGCGCCCGCCCGACGAAATCCCCCCCATCGAGAAACCGTCGTGGGTGGCGGACAACACCTACCCCACCTGGCAGTTTCTGTACGACGAACTGGTCGAGTGCGAAGACGTGGAGATTCTCGTCAGTTGGTACGAGGGCGGCCACTTCCTGACCCTCACCAGTTTCTACTGGGACGACGTGGACGAAGACGGGTTCATCGATTTCGACGAGGACGCCTGGATCGATTACATCAACCCTCAAACCGGCGCATGGGGCCTATCGAAAATCTGGCACTCGGGCGCGGGCTTCATCGAGACCGATTGGCAATCCGGCGCCTGGATATCGATGGCCGTCTCGGAAAGTCCCATCCCCGAACCGGCCACGATTGCGCTGATTGGCTGTGGACTGGTGGCTCTGGCGGGAACGGTGCGCAGGAAGTTGCGTTAAAATAGGCAACGGGCAACAGTCTGTGTAATCTCCCGACAAGTCGGGACAAGTTGCGTAATCTGTGGATGAATTCAAGGCCCAAGAAGGGCGGCGTGAACGCGCCGCCCTTCCTTTTTTGTTGCCTGAAGGCGCAGTTGCTGATAACATCTCCCCTAATCCGCATTTCTCATAAGCCCGTTCCGGGACGGACTCCCTCGCAGGCTCGGGATAAATTCAGTCCGTCCCCTACTCGTAATGAATATGGAGTGAAAAAATGCGCAGGAATATCAGGTTTGCACTTCTTTTCTTCACGCTTCTTACGATGTCGGCGGGGTCGTTCGCACCTGCCGCTCCGGCAGAGGAAAGCCGGGACGAGAACAAGGTTCTCCTGCGCTATGAGTTCAAACAGGGGCAGGTCTACGAATACGACCGGGTCTTCTCCCGCAGTCGAACATCCCCCGCGGGGCCCAACACTACCATCGAACTCGACGCAAGCGTTGAATCGGATGTCACGGTGCTACCCGTCGAAGTCGAAGGCGACACCCACGTGCTCGTCAACAAGAAAACACGCCGGAGGGGGATAGACCGCTGCATCCAGACGGTTCAGGGCAGGCGCCGTGACGTCACAATGCAGATACGCATGCAACTGGGACACATCTTCGGTCCCTTTGCCCGACAGGACGCGCGCTGCGCGAAGGCCGACGGCCTCGGCGGGGTCTTCGGCATGGACATGTGGAACGACGGCCCGATGGCCGCCATCGCCGCCGTGATGGACGTGTTCACACTGCCGGAAGGGTTGGTTGCGAAAGGCGATACATGGAAGCGAACCCGCGTCTTCGACCGGACGAAGGTCGCCTATGAGTACGCCTACAAGGGCATTGAGAAGAAAGACGGCGTCGAATGCCATCACATCGAAGGCACGTTCGACATGGTCGGACCGGAGGGCAAGCCCGTCGGCGGTGCGGAAATCAAGGCGCGAGTGTCGCTGTGGATATCGGTGAAAGAGCCTCATCCCGTCGCCGCGTCCGCCCGCATCGACATGGGCGACGGAGGGAAAGGCACTGCCACGGAGGAACTCTCGCTCAAACTGACCGGGACCGAGGAAATCGACCCGAAGCAGCAGGATGAATACTACGCGCCCGTGAGGTTGAACGCAAAGGCGGCGCTGGCGCTCCAGGACAACCGAATAAAGGAAGCATGGACGTCGCTCGAAGAGTTGCAAAAGAAACACGCGGAGTACCGTTTCGCGAAACTCGCAGAGGGCGCGTTCAGGTCTGCGGCGAGCAGGTTCTTCGCGGCCTGGCGCAACGCCATCCTGACGGGCGACGGCAACGAGTTCTACAAGAAGAACGCCCGCAGGATTCTCGAGGGCGGCCTAGCCTGCGCGAATGACGAGGGCACACGCAAGGAAGCGTACAACGCGCTGATGCTCCTGGCACAGTTTGAAAAGGTGCCGTTTCCGCTTGAAACGCTCATGCCCGTGTTGATGGAGGAGAAGAGCGAGCGGGTACGCGCGGCGGCGGCGATGTTGATGGCCCAGGACATCAAGCAGGACGAGGACCACCTGGCGGCGGCGGTTTTGGCCACGCTGGACTCCTCGCCCGTAGTCCGCAGGACAGGGGCGCGCGCGCTGGGCGGTTTCGCCGACAGGCGCGCCGCGGAAGCGCTGGCCGGCATGTTGGAAGACAAGGTCGCCTCCGTGAAAGAGACCGCCCTGCAAAGCCTTCAAAGACTGACCGGCCGGGACTTCGGGCCCGACAAAGACAAATGGACGGCATGGCTTAAGGCGGCGAAGAAACTCTCGCCGTCGTCGCCTCCAAAGCGCGTGAGGTCCGACCTGGAGCAACTGGTCGGCGAGTACCTGAGAGCGGACGGGGAGAAGGCGGAAAATGTGCTCGCGCGGATAAAGGAGATGAAAGGCGTCACGTTCAAGGGCGTGAGTGAAGCCCTGCGAAAGAAGCCCCACTACCGGCAGGTGCCCGTCGGCATGTTAAGCAAACTGACCGTCCAGACCGATGGCACATCGAAGGGCGCGCCCTATTCCCTCTATGTGCCGGAGGACTACGCCCCGGGCACGGCTCTGCCGATGGTCGTCGCCCTTGTCGGCGGGATAGGAACGAACAACGCGAATTTCGCCGCTATATGGGCGGAACACAGCGACGGCGACTTCATCATCCTGGCTCCTTCCACGGGCGGAACAAAGCAGGGCATATGGTGGAACAGCGGCAAATATAACGTCATCGCGGCAATCGAGGAAATGGTTTCGCGGTACAACGTCGATACGGACCGCATCTACATCACCGGCCATTCGAACGGCGGAATCGGGGCGTGGCATATCGCCGTCCGGTTCCCCGACGTGTTTGCCGGCCTTGCGCCGAATGCCGGCCACGCGGGCGGCGAAGGGTTGAAATCGCTCGATAATGCCGTGCTTGAAAACCTGATACACGTGCCGGCCCTCGTCCAGCAC
>JAUXGI010000237.1 GCA_030622295.1 Planctomycetota bacterium | reverse complement strand
TTCCGGCTTTTCTTTCATGCTTTGTCCCTCCCCACGCACAAACGAAACCTATTGAGTCCTGTATATTCAAAGGGACATGCGTCGGAAAGGTGACAGTCCCCATCTACGAGCTGGCCCCCGACAAGTCGGGGTCTGCGCTCCGTAATGGTGACAGTCCCCTTTCATGTCCCTTTAACATTACAGTTATCAATAAGGGGGTTAGACCCCCTCGCCGGTTTGATTACAGGCGGAGGACGTCCTTGAGCCAGGACGAGAGGCCCTTCCATATGTTTGCGGCGATGGTGGTCTTGCCGTAGTGGATATGGGCTTTCCCCGTCATGCCCTTGCGCAGCACGCCTTTGTCATTGGGGACGGTCACGGTTGCCTCGAAGACGTTCTCCAGCGGGATTTCAGCGCCGGTGAAGGGGTTTTGCCGGGTGAAGAAGTGGCCGCCGGCCCCTGCCGTGACTTCCTTTGAGACCTCGGTCAGTTCTCTTTGCGATTTGGTCTCGATGGCGCCTTCTGCGGATTCGTTTCTGCGGGCCTTTATCTTCAGCACCACCTTCTGACCTTCCTGGATTTTCCCGAAGTCTTTGTGTTCGACCTTGATTTCCGCGGTCATGGTCGAGGGGTCTCCGACTTCTATCAGGCCGTCGCCTTTCTGGAAGCCGCGTCCGAGGTGTCGCCTCAAACCCGTTGACAGGACGTAGCCGTCGACGGGGGAGAGGACGGTGAGTTCGCGGTATTTTTCTTCCAGGTCCTTTATCCGCCGCTTTGTGTCGACGATTTCGTCGGCGAGGCTGACCACGAGGTCGGGATTGATATGAGCGCCGGTCATGTCCGCCTTCGCGTTCTCTTCCCGCAGGTGGTTTTCGAGGATTTGCAGTTGCAGTCGCGTGTGTTCAAGCGTTACTTCCAGTTCCTTGTTCTCGAAGCGCATGATTGGCCGGCCCTTCCTGACTTTCTCTCCTTCCCTGACGTATACCTCTGCGAGCACGGACGTTCTCGGCGCGGTTACCGTGGTCAGGTTCTGCGGCTGCAGGACGAAGGTGGACGTGACCTGCGCGTCGATTGTGTGGAAGAAGAGCAGGTATATCAGCCCGGCCAGGACGACCAGGACGATGACGCGCGTCCGGCCGCTCAGGCCCACCTTGTCGTAATTCTTTGCGTAGAACTTTCCCGTCCTGACGATTTTCATGGAAAGGCCGAACACGGTGAAAAACGTTATCCACAGCCCGAACAGGTAGAACGCCCTCAGCATTCCCACGCAGATGCCCAGCATCACGCTGAACAGCCACGTCATGGCCAAGAGGCCGTAAATGAGGTAGATGCGGGTTACCGGCTCGCGGATGTCGGCGCCTTCCTCGGGCATTTTCAGCAGGTACTTGCGGAAGCACCCCCCGACGCATCTCATCGAGTTGGCCCGCAGGTTGGGCAGTTGCAGGTAATCGCTCAGTATGTAGTACCCGTCGAACTTCATCAAGGGATTCCCGTTGAACAGGATGGATGTAATGCTGCAGAGTATCATTATCTTGTAGGACAGTTCGTGCACAAGTCCGGGGTATTCAAAGGTCGCCGCCCATACCAGGGCGGCCAGGGCGGCCAGGAACAACTCGATGATTATGCCGGCGAAACTGGTGAAGAATTTCGCCCTGCCTTTTTTGAACGTCCACGCGTCCGAGACATTCGTGAACAGGCAGGGGGTAAGGACCAGAAACAGCAGTCCCATTTCGTGCACTTCGCCGCCGTAGTGCTTGCAGGTATATGCGTGGCCCAACTCGTGGATGACCTTGACGGCGATGAACAGGAACCAGAAATAGAAGAGGTTCTCCAGCGTCAGGAGTCCCTCGAGTCCGCCCACCAGCCTGTCCCATTCGCCGGTGACTATCCTTGCGGCCAGCAGGAACACGATGGCGGCGACTACCATGAATCCCCAGGTGAAGACGAAACTGACGCAGGAATAGGTTCTGGTCAGGAACTTGTCGGGGTCGACCAGGGGGATCTTCACGTAGAGGATGTTTTTTATCTTGTGGCGCAGGCCCAGCATTTTTCGGCGGGCCTTCATGGTCCTGTAGAGTACCCTCGCATCATCGGGGAAGGTGTTTGCCAGCAGGTTGGCCCGGCGCAGCGTCACCGCGAAATCGGCTATCGTCTCTTTCGGTATCTGAAGCCCGCCGGTCCTTTCCGCGATCTTGCTGCAGATGTCGTCTACGGTGTTGGCGCCGTCCATCAGAGAGGCGACGCTGTGTTCCAACTCTGAAATCCTGAAGTACCTGAGCGACAGGGGGTCTTTGATGACGTAGCACTTCTCGCCCCTTTGCATCTGTTCGGTGATTTCCACGTCGGGGCGCAGTTTCAGGAGTACTTCCCTGCGCTTCTGCGGTCCGCGCGGTCCCGCCTGTGATTGTTTCGCTTCGGCCACGGCGTCAACAGTTATTCTTCGTTTGGCTTTTCGTTCTTGGGCCAGGAAAAGGTGACTATCGCCCTGAGTCCCACCTTTATCTCGTGGTCGCCGTTCGGCACCTCTATCTTGGTCAGCATGGTTTCGCTGCCGGCGTCGATGGTGGGATGCAGATAAACGACCTGCCCTTCGCCGTCGTAAAGCGTTTTGCCCGGCAGTTCCACCTTCACTTTTACCTTGTCGCCCGGTTTGACCTTCGGCACGAGTTCCAGCGGGATGTAGACGAACACCTTGACCACGTCTATGTCGATTATCTCGAACATCGGTATCCGGTCGCCGGTGTCGTACACCTCGCCCACCTCGATGAATTTCTTCGTCACCACGCCCTTTATGGGAGAAAGTATTTTCGTGTCCTCCAGTTCAACCTCGCGGTAACGGAGCAGTTCCTTCGCCATCTTCAGTTCGCCCTTTGCGACCTTCAGGCTGATTTCGGCGCGTATCATCTCCTGTTCGGCTTCCAGGACCTCGGATGCGGTGGCGGCGCCTTCCTCCTTCAGTTTCAAGACGTCTTCATATTCCCTCGTGTAGAACTTCAGTTCGTGGGCGGCCAGTTCCGCGCGGGCTTCCGACAGAGTCACCGAGATCTTTGCGCGCTCGATTTCGATCTCCACCCTGTCGTATCTCAGCCGCGCCAGGACCGCGTCCTTTTCCACCTCATCGCCTTCTTTCCTGTTTATTTCGGCTATCTGACCGCGGTCTACCGTCCCCACATTGACAGACATGTTTTCGCGGACGATGCCCACGATATCTCTCGTCACGACGGCGCCGGCCTTGTCATCTTTCACGCCGTCGGGGATTTCGGCATCGGCGGGCGGGGCGGGGGCCTCGCCGTCGTCGGGTTCGGGCACATCGGTCGGAGGCGCTTCACCTCCCTCCGGCGCCGCGTTTTCGGCCTGCATCGGCGGCAAAACCAGCGCCGCGCCCGCTGCCAGTGCCACCAGGGCAAGCAGGAGTATCAGTATCGTTCTCATGGCTTCGTTCTCCTTTTGTC
>JAUXGI010000174.1 GCA_030622295.1 Planctomycetota bacterium | reverse complement strand
TCTTCCCTCGACCCAGAAGGGTCTCGGGACGAGAACCCTGAAGGGCGGGGCGAGAACCCGGAACGGGCGGCCCCGACAATCATCTGAAAATTACAATGAGAGTCGGGGCGTAGATTCGGGACTGTCCCCGGAGCCATTCGATCACTATCACCATTGCTAACATCAAGAAATTCATGTCGGACCGCTTAGTCGGCCTGCAGGAAAATCCTTTGCAAAGCCCCGCCCTCTCCCTATAATCTGCCGGTCGGGGACTACTTTCTTATTGCAGAGACCATGATAGAGACCACGATAAACAAATTGCAGGGCCATGTTGGAGAGGATGTCGTTATAAAGGGGTGGCTTTATAACAAGCGCTCCAAGGGCAAGATTCACTTTCTCCTGATTCGCGATGGCACGGGGATTGTCCAGTGCGTGGCGGTCAGGGGCAATGTGCCGGATGATTTGCTCGAACTGTGCGACAGGATAACGCAGGAGTCGTCGCTCATTGCCGCAGGGGGGGTTCGGAAGGACGACCGCGCGCCCGGCGGGTACGAACTGGAACTGAAAAACGTCGAGATAATCCAGATGGCAAAGGATTATCCAATCGCGCTGCAAAGCCACGGGCCGGACTTTCTCCTGAACAACAGGCACCTCTGGCTGCGCTCGCGCCGGCAGCATGCCATCATGCGCGTGCGCCACGCCACCGTGAAGGCGATACGCGACTTCTTCGACGAGCGCGATTTCGTCCTTATCGACACGCCTATCTTTACACCTGCCGCCTGCGAGGGCACCTCCACGCTGTTCGAGGTCAAGTACTTCGACGACAAGGCGTATCTTACCCAGAGCGGCCAGTTGTACGGCGAGGCCGCCGCGATGGCGCATCGCAAGATATACTGCTTCGGGCCGACTTTCCGCGCGGAAAAGTCCAAGACCAGGCGCCACCTCACGGAGTTCTGGATGGTCGAGCCCGAGGTTGCATTCCTTGACCTGGACGGCGTCATGGACCTCGCGGAGGAGTTCCTCGAATATGTCGTGCGGCGGGTGGTGGACACACGCCGGCAGGAGGTCGAGACGCTGGAGCGGGACATCACGAAACTTGAGGCCGTCAAGCCGCCTTTCCCGCGCATCACTTACACGCAGGCCGTCGAGAAACTGGCGGAATCCGGCGTGGAGATGAAGTGGGGCGAGGACTTCGGCGCGCCGCAGGAGGCCGCGCTGGGGGGGATGTACGACCGCCCCGTGATGGTGCACCGCTGGCCCGCGCAAACAAAGGCGTTCTACATGAAACGCGACCCGGAAGACGAACGGCTGGCACTGGGCGTGGACGTCATAGCGCCGGAGGGCTACGGCGAGATTATCGGCGGAGCGCAGCGCGAGGACAGCCTGGAAGTCCTGGAACAAAGGATTTCCGAGCACGACTTGCCGGGGGAAGCCTTCAAATGGTATCTTGATTTGAGGCGGTACGGTACGGTCCCGCACGGCGGCTTCGGCCTGGGAGTCGAGCGCACCGTCACATGGCTGTGCGGCATCGAGCATCTCCGCGAAAGCATACCTTTTCCCCGTATGCTATATCGCATCTATCCCTGAGGCCGCGGCCGGACCCCGAACATCCTCCTGTGGACACGTGTGCATCATGGTTCCAGTTTGATTGAGGTTCCGGTATGTCCAAATACTCAGAGCAATTCAATGCGGAGAGGTTTCTGGAGGAGAACTCCGTCCTGGCGTTTCTCCTGCGGAGACAAAACAATCTCCGGGAAGCGCGACGTGTCATCTGGATATGGCTGGACCAGACGCAGTTCAAGGCATATTCGGAGGAGGGCCTCCTGCATCCGGTGGAACTCGTCATAGTGCGCGACTGCATTAGCGCACTGCGGCTCATGTCGTCGGCCCGCAAGGAGAAGCGCAGCGGCTTTTCCCTGGTGCGCGCTGTCTGGGATGTGGCGTGCGGGCGAGAGCGTGCGGACCTCATCCCCGCCTTCTGGGCCGAAGTGACTCACCTGTTCCGCGGCGCGCGCGGCCAGAGCAAAATATACCGGGAACTCCAGAAACAGAAACCGGACCTGCTCGAAGGCAGGGAAGCGGCGATAGCCCGTTCGGAAGAACTCGATGAGATGTGGGAACGGGCCCGCCGGATTGCCATGCGCTACCCCCACGGTCTCCAAAAGGACGTTATCGAAAAGCGCGGCAACAATCGCCGCCGTATCAGGCAGGTGCTGGGCGCATCCCCCGACGAGTGGAAGGACTGGCGATGGCAGTTGCGCCACGTCGCAAGGGAGTTGCACCAGGTCGAACGCCTTGTAACATTGAGCAGAGAAGAACGCGAGTGCATACGCATGGCCAGAGAGGCCAAATTGCCCTTCGGAGTTACACCTTACTATCTCAGCCTCATGGATAACGGCCCGGACCGCAGCGCCGACCATGCGATACGCGCACAGGTGTTCCCTGACCGGAACTACGTTGAGCAGATGAGCCTGCACCGCGGCGAGCGCGAGCGCGCCTTCGACTTCATGCTGGAGCGCGACACGTCTCCCGTCGAACTCATCACGCGCCGCTACTCGCCCATAGTCATCTTCAAGCCGTATAACACATGCCCCCAGATTTGCATGTACTGCCAGCGGAACTGGGAGATAGACGACGTGCTCGACCACCGGGCGCTCGCAAGCAGGGAAAAGATAGACTCCGCAATCGAATGGCTCGAGGGTCACCCCGCCGTAACCGAGGTTCTCGTTACCGGCGGCGACCCGCTTGTGCTCGGTAACGGCAAACTGAGGGAACTGCTGGGAAGGATTGCCGCAATCCGCCACATCCAGCGCATCAGGATAGGCAGCCGCACGCCCGTTACGCTGCCGATGCGCATTACCGAGTCACTTGCCGATATGCTGGCCGGTTTCCGCATACCCGGCCGCCGCGAAGTAGCCTTTATAACCCACATCGAGCACGCCTACGAGGTGACCCCTGGAATGGTGGAGGCCGTCGACAGGCTGAAACGCCGCGGTATAGGCGTGTATAACCAGATGGTCTTCACGTTTGAGAACTCGCGGCGCTTTGAGGCCGCGCTGCTGCGAAGAGTGCTCAGGCTCGCCGGTGTCGACCCGTACTATACATTCAACATGAAGGGCAAGGAAGAAACGGACAGGTTCCGCGTGCCGATGGCGCGGCTCCTGCAGGAGCAAAAGGAAGAATCCCGGCTGCTCTCCGGCCTCGACCGCACCGACGAGGCGGTTTACAACGTGCCCAGGCTTGGAAAGAACTATCTCAGGGCCGTGCAGCACCGGGACATGATAAGCATCCTGCCTGACGGGAAACGGGTGTATGAATTCCACCCCTGGGAAAAGAAGATGATGCTCCAGGAAACCTTCGTCAGCCAGGATATGGCCATACTCCCGTATCTTGAGAAACTCGAGGCCTGCGGCGAAGACCCGCTCGACTACGAAAGCATCTGGTACTACTTCTGACCTATTGGAAAAGATGGCGGGGTGTGCAAAAGATCAAGGTGAAGGCGCGGCCGGATACGTTCGGTATGTCGATTGGTGTGATTGTGGATTATCAAGATTCCTTTTCTCAAGCGATAGCGGAAAGATGTTCCAACAGGGCATTGTCAATCTTGGCTCTCAGTTCAACCGGCCATTCTCCGAGCCTTATTTCCATGGCATGAAACGAGACCTGATACTGCTTGGCCAACAAAGAAGTCAGTTTCCTCTTAACGGCGTGAGGATCGCCGAAGCCAACTGTCTCCACGATCTGTTCGTAGTACTTGGAGGCGTCTTGTCTTAAAGATTCAGGCGGCATAAGCAGCGCCGCGGCAAAACGCTTCGCATTTCTGTCCGCATGCCAGTGATTCTCGATTTCCCTGTAGAGATTGACCGCGTCTTTAACATCTTTGATGCTCTCAAAGAAGTCCTTGTGTAAAACGAAATGAGCGATCTCTTCAGCCACCGTAGTCCGATATCGATTGGGATTGCGGTCCATTATGTGTTTGTCTATTACTATCTTGTACTTGCCGTCTCCGGTTTTCCAGAGAATTCCCTGGGTGTCGAAAAGTGCCTCAAGGTTGGGAATATCAATTATTTCGAGGTCGAGATGCGCTTCGGCTATAAAGTCAACGTCAATAAAATCTCCCTTAATTCCGC
>JAUXGI010000225.1 GCA_030622295.1 Planctomycetota bacterium | reverse complement strand
GCCTGGGGCGGATCGGCCCGACGGGAATCCGCCTCAGGCGGATGACTCCCCGGTTCAAGTAGAACAAGTTGGATATTCGGATAGGCTCTAAACGCGGAAAGAGGTTTTCTTCAGTTCGCGCGTGCTGTAGAGGATGACGTAATCATCGATGTTCACTTCTTCCGACATTTCCCCAATCAGTCTGTTGCATTCATCCCGTGAGCGGCCGTGTACCATGGTGTAGAGGTTATACGGCCAGCCGGGGGCGGTTTTTCGTGAATAACAATGGGTTACTTCACGGTGTCGGGCGAGCGTCTCTGCAACTTCATCCAGCCGTTTTTCGGGAACGAGCCACGCTGTCATCGCATTCGCCGTGAAGCCCGCCTTGCGATGTGCCAGGCTCGCGCCCATCCTTCGGACGACGCCCGCGTCCAGCATCCTGCGCAGGCGCTCTATCACTTCTGCCTCGCCCATGCCGATTTCCTCGCCGACCGCCGCGTACGGCGCGGCGACGAGGGTCAGACCGTCCTGCGTGGCTCTGAGAACTTCCAGGTCTTTCTCGTCGATGTTCACTGTTTCACCTGTTCCGGTTACGGCTCCCACCATCTACTGTCACCTAAAGGGGTCTGACCCCTTTAGGTGACAGTAGAGTAGGGCTCACGGCAATCTTGTATGACATGACGGTATCCAGTCGCATCGCCTTCAGCGATGTGCGTCTTTCAATATCTGCCAGGATTTGACGGAGTTCGTCTTCATTCTTAGCGTGAAGGGTGAACCACATGTTGAACGGAGTGGATGCGTCTCTCGCTTCGCGGATGTAGTTGTGCGTAACGCCGGAATGCGAATTCACGATCTCCGCGACTTCCTCGATCCTCTCCTCCGGCACGGCCACAGCGGCGAGCGTGCTCACGAAACCAAGCGCGCGGCTGTCGAGTATCGGCCCGATTCTACGCAGCGTCCCGTCCTCAAGCAGCGCACGGACGCGCGCTATTATTTCTTCCTCGGATATGCCCCCCCCTTCGGGGGGTCTTTTACTTTTCGGCTTTCCTGTCTTTGGGGTCAACCCTAAGGTTTTATTGATCGAAAGTGCAAGAGCGGCGAATGGCCGCTCTGTAAGCGGAAGGCCGGACTGGAGTTCATTCAGGAGTTCGCGGTCGATGTCGTCCATCAGATGTTGTCGGCCCTCGGCAGGTAGGTGCAGTAGGAATCCTCGTCCATGAAGTCGCCGGTCACTGCGAGGGCGCGGGCGCGGCAGCCGCCGCAGATATCGAAGAACTCGCAACGACCGCAGCGGCCTTTGTACTCATCGCGGTTCCGGAGTTTCAGGAAAAGCGCCGAGGAGCGCCATATCCTTGAGAAAGAGTACCGGCGGATGTTGCCCGCGACGACCGGAAAATAGCCGCACGGCTGAACGTCGCCCGTGGACGAGACAAATGCAAACCCGGTCCCCGCCAGGCATCCGCGCGTTATCAGGGCGTGGCCGCCGACATTCGGCCCGATGCCGCCGGCGATGTTCTGTCTGATGAATCGATAATACTGCGGTGAGCAGGTCGGTTTGATTTCCATCCTGGATGTCTGAGCCTTTTGCGCAAGCCAGCGCAGAATCTCGTTGTAACGATTTTTGTCAACCAGGTTGCCGCTGATTCCGACGGCGCGTCCGACCGGCACGACCATGAAGATGTGCCAGGCGCACGCCCCCAGCGCCTCCACCAGTCCGAACATCCGCTGCAACTCTCCCTCGTTGTCGCGGGTCACCGACGTATTAATCTGGAAGTCCATCCCGTGGCGTCGCAGGATGCTGGCCGCTTTTATCGCCGCGTCGAAACTGCCCCGCCGGCCGCGAATGCCGTCGTGTGTGGCGGAGGTCATCCCGTCAATGCTTATCGCGCAGCGTCGGATGCCGCTGTGAATGATTGCCTCTGCCGCGGCGTGGTCAATGAGGGTGCCGTTTGTGGCAAGGGCCATGGGCAGGCCCAGTCGCGTTCCCGCGGCGGCAAGGTCGAAGATGTCCTCTCGCAGCAACGGCTCGCCGCCCGTGAGGATGACCACGGGCGAACCGAGCGTAGTCAGGTTCTTAAGGAATTTGCGACCTTCGGCCGTGGTCAACTCGTTCGGCGCCGCTTCCCCCGATGCAGATGCGCGACAGTGCGTACAGGAAAGGTTGCAGCGCTTCGTCGTCTCCCAGGCGATAATTCGGGGCATATACCCTGCCCCTACCCTTGCTCTGCTCTTGGCCATCTCGGACCTCGCTACGAGTGTATTTCTTCGTCGGTAAGACAGCAGGCAGGCTCTTCGGCCCATACGTCGCCGAATACCGCCTCGGCCCTTACCCTCAACCCTCCCTTGCATATCCCCAGATAATGACAACTACGGCACCTTCCCTTGACCATCTCTTCCTTCCTTCTCAATCCGGCCAGTAGCGGGTCGTCGCCGGTCCAGATGTCGCTGAAAGGCCGCTCTCTCACATTGCCTAGCGAGTAATGCCGCCAGAACTGGTCCGGGTGCACATCGCCCGTGTTGTCCACGCAGCCGATGCGCGTGCCCGAGCCGCTGCCGCCGTTAATCGTGAGCAGCCTCAGGACTTCCCCTGCCTGTTCAGGATTGCTTTTGCGCAAAGCAAGATAAAGGTATACGCCGTCGGCAGGGTTATCCACGGTCAAAATCTCCGGTGCGCCGTTGTGCCCTGCGAGTTCGTTTGTCCGCTCAAAGATGAGGTCCAGCGCCTTACGCGCCTGCGCTCTGGTGAGGTCCTCATGCACGAGTTTGGAACCGCGCCCCGCATAAACCAGATGGTATACACACATCCGCGGGATGCCCTCCCGCTTCACCAGGTCGAACACGCTGCCCAGGTCCGCGAAATTGTGTTTCGTGAGCGTGAACCGCACACCAACCTTCAGGCCCGCCTCCCGGCAATTGCGTATTCCGTCAAGCGCCATCCCGAATGCGCCGCGCCGGCCCCGGAAACGGTCGTTGGTCTCTTCCGTCCCGTCCAGGCTGACACCGACATACGTGAAGCCCGCATCGCGGATTATGGCGGCCAGGTCTCCGGTAATCAGGGTGCCGTTTGTGGAAATGACGGGGCGCAATCCGCGCTCGGCGGCAAAACGCCCCAGTTCCGGCAAATCTTCGCGCAGCAACGGCTCACCGCCGGAAAACAGCAACACCTTCACGCCGAATTCGGCCAGATTTGCGATGAGCGCCCGCGCCTGCCCGCCCGTCAATTCGCCGGTGTAGGCCATGTCGGACGATTCGGAGTAGCAGTGAAGGCAGCGCAGGTTGCAGCGGCGCGTGCAGTTCCACACGACCACTGCCGGCGCAAGGGGCTCCGCAGCGCCGCGTTCGGCGGTGTAACGGATGTCTTCGGCCCGACTTACTCTTCCGCAAAGCAGCCTGGTTATGTCTATCATGATGTGTTCGCTCACACGGGATGCCGCTGTCATTATAAGGAGCCTGCCACACATCTGCAACCAAAACCGCAGAGGAAAGGGGGTCAGACGCTGAGGAGGAGGGCCGACCCGTCGGCCCGACGGGAAGGGTCTGACTCCCCGTCCAGCACATTTCTGACGTGCACCCTTTG
>JAUXGI010000342.1 GCA_030622295.1 Planctomycetota bacterium | reverse complement strand
TTACGACCAGTTCCGCGAAAAGCGCTACGCCGCTCCTCCGCTGCTGCGGCGGATGGTCGCCGCGGCGCACCTGGGCCGGAAAAGCGGAAAAGGCTTCTACGACTACGGAAAGATATAGGAAATGAAGCACCCCTCTCTCATTCTTGTGACTGCGCTGCTCGCGTGCGTGCTGCTGGGCTGCGGAGGCGCACCCCGGGTGGCCGAATCTCCCCGGCAGGCGCCGTCGCCCACACAGCCCGAACCTGCGCCCGTCAAAGAAGCCGGGGTTGCAAAACATCCCGGTGAAACGGAAACGCCGGACTCGAACGACCGACCGGAGCATAAACCGGCCACGCCTGCCGAACAACCTGAAAAGACGCCGCTTTTCGACGTGACCCTCTACCCGGACAAGCACATCTACCCGATTGATCACTCCATAGGCGTGCGGTTGATGCTCCGCAACAACTCTTCCAGGCCGGTGACGCTCGACAGAGAAATCAATTTCCTCAAAGGTTTCGAAATCAACGACACGCGCCTGGGCGCAGCGAAGTACGACAGGGAGCGCAAGAAACTCGCTCGGCCGCTCGTCGTTCCGCCCGGCGGATTCATAGGCGTCTGGCTGGACTTGGGAAAGCATTTCCCCGTGCTTGCAAAAGAGCCTGGAAATTACAGACTTCGCTGGTATGACCCCGACCTGGGCGAATCAAGACCGGCGGAAATCGACGTGACCAGGTACGTTCTGCTCATAACGGACTACGGCGACGTGGCGTTCAAACTCATGCCGAATGTCGCGCCCGAAACCGTTGCCCGGTTCAGGCGGCTTGCGAGTCAGAACTTCTACGACGGCTCATTCGTCAGCGGCACAAAGCACAAAAGCATGGTCGTGGTCAGCCCCTCGCGGGAAAACATGCGGGTTTTTTCAGGCGGATTCGCCCCGCTGAAGCAGGAAACCACTACGGAAACGATAACTACCGGTGACGTCGTCGTGGTCAGGCAACTGGACGTGGAGAGACTCAGGCGCGGCCTGCCGGAGCGGAAAGAGTTCCTGGACGCAGGCACGCCTTCTTTCTTCTTCCAACTCAGGCAACTCCCGCCGTCACGGAGAATGAAATACACCGTGTTCGGACGTGTCTTCAGGGGACTGGATGTACTGAACGCCATAAGCCGCTGCCCCCGCGCCAGAGGCTCGCAGGGGCAGGAACTCTCCTCTCCTGCGCGCGAAATACGGGTGAGGCGCGTAGTGCTTGTCGAAGAGGGCGGAGCGGCGGACCGCAGGCCGGTCCTTCCACCGGAGGACGCGAGGCCCGATGCCGCCCTCGGCATCTCCCCTGACCTGGAATCTTTCACATACGGGGAACCGCTGAAACTGGAGTTGACACTGAGGAACTCCTACGATGTGCCCCTCACCCTGCCGGGAGAGCCGGGCATAAAGAACGGCCTGAAAATCTTCAGGCTGGAAAAATCGAAAATCGGCCAGACCTTCGAGACCGTACGCAAACCCGTAGAGTTTGACAGGAATTTTCCCGAGAAGCGCCTGCCGATTCCCGACGGGCGGCTTGCACCGGGCGGGATGGTCGGCATTCGGCTGGACATTACCGACCTGTGCCCCGCCTTTGCGCAGGGCGGGAGATTTGAGATTGTCTGGGAATACGCAGGCGTCAAGACGGAGCCGGTAAGCATCCGGATTGAAAAGTCCCTGTTCGCAACCATCTTCACGAATAAGGGCTCACTGGAAGTCATGCTCTACGAGGGAACCGCGCCCCTGGCGGTGGAACGCTTCAGGCAACTGGCGGAGGAAGGCTTTTACGATAACCTGACATTCCACAGGGTCATCGACACGCCCTCGCTGGCGCTTGTCCAGAGCGGCAGCCCCGCCGCTGATGTGACTGGCAGGAGCGAACGCGAGCCCGTTCCCCTTGAGCCGAGCAAAAGGAGATTCCGCGTTGGGACCGTAGGTCTCGCCCGCACACCGGCGGACCCCGACAGCGGCAACAGCCAATACTTCATCGTCACGAAAATCCGCGCGGACGGCACCGCCGCTCTCTACCGCCGCTACACGCAAATCGGCCAGGTCAGATACGCCCGCGATGCGGAGGGGAAGCCTGCGGACTTCCGCGACGTACTCCGCAAAATCGAGAAAAACGACAAGGTCATCAGGATAGAGATTTCCGAAAAGAAACCGCAGCGAAACGACAAGGAGGAGTCATGACGTACAAGAACGTGCTTTACGAGGTAAAGGAAAGACTGGCGGTCGTCACGATCAACAGGCCCGGAGTCCTCAATGCGCTGAACGAAGAAACCATATCCGAACTGATAGACGTCTTCTGCAAGATAAAGCAGGATGACGCCGTCGGCGCGGTTGTCATAACGGGGGCCGGTGAAAAGGCTTTCGTCGCAGGGGCCGACATCAAGGAACTTTCGCAGAAGAATTCCCTGACAGGCA
>JAUXGI010000111.1 GCA_030622295.1 Planctomycetota bacterium | reverse complement strand
TCACAGAACGACATGGCTACGATCCGACTTCAGGCGGAGGAGTTCGAGAAGAAAAACAACATAGAGATACTCACGGAGCACCGCGCACTGAGCATCAATGCCAGACATAAGACGGTGCTGGTCAGGGATCTTCGCGAAGTCAGCGAGAAGGAATTTGCTTATGACGTCCTTATCCTGGCTACCGGCTCTTCACCGTTCGGGCCGCCCCTCAGGGGTATCGATATCAAGAACATCTTCACGTTGCGCACGATCGGCGACGGCGAGGCCATAAAGTCGCTGGTCGACAGCGGCCGCGTGAAAAACGCCGTAATCGTCGGCGGGGGATACATCGGATTGGAGGTGGCGGAAAATCTGGTGGAGCGCGGGGTCAGAGTATCCGTCGTCGAGGCACTGGAGCACATCTGCCCGCGCTTTGACGAAGAAATCGCCATCATGGTCCAGAAGCACCTCAAGGAAAAGGGCGTCACCGTCTACACCGGTCAAAGGGTCGTCAGATTCCACGGGAATGACGCGGGTGAAGTGAGTCATGCCGAGATGGAAAACGGCGACATGATAGAGGCGGACATGATTCTCTGGTCTATCGGCGTGCGCCCGAATACCGAACTGGCAAAGACAGCGGGGATTGAACTCGGCGAATCGGGCGCAATCAAGGTGGACAACAGGATGCAGACGAGCGTCCAGGGCATTTACGCCGCGGGCGACTGCGCGGAGACGACGCACGTCGTAACGGGTCGACAGGTCTGGATACCGCTGGGCTCAACGGCGAACAAGATGGGCCGTGTGGCCGCGGTAAACGCCTGCGGCGGCAGAGAAACCTTCCCCGGGGTCCTGGGCAGTTCCGTGGTGAAGGTCTTTGAAATGAACCTGGCGACCACCGGCCTGACCGGGAAGGCTGCCAGGGCGGAAGGCTACGACGTGGAGACGGTACTCGTGCCGGAAACCGACAGGGCGGGTTACATTCCGGGCTTTGAAGTTATTGTGACCAAACTCGTGGCCGACAGAAAGACGCGCCGCGTCCTCGGCGGGCAGGTTGTCGGCAAGGGAGTGGTGGACAAGCCGATAGACATACTCGTGGCGGCAATCACGATGAAGGCGACAGTGGACGACCTGGCGAACATGGACTTTGCATACGCGCCGCCGTTCTCGCCCGCGATGAGCAGCACGATTACCGCCGCTAATACCATGCGCAACAAGTTGGCCGGCAAACTCCTCGGCGTGTCCGCTCAGACGATGAAAGAGATGCAGGTGGAAGGCCGGGAGGTACAACTGGTCGACGTGCGCAATCAGGCGATGTATGATGAAAAGCACATCCCCGGCTCACGCCTTATTCCGTGGGGCGAACTGCGGCACAAGGCCGCTGAGTTGTCAAAAGACAAGCCGGCGGTGGTCATTTGCAACAGGGGCAAAAGCGCCTATCCATGCCAGTTGATACTCCAAAATGCGGGCTTCAAGGACGTCGTGACGCTTGAAGGCGGCCTGGCCGCCTATCCCTTCGAAACCGAGTCCGAGACATAGCGCCGTCTAACCCGATTGGCCTGTAGAAAGAGGCGCGGTGCACCGCGCCCCGTGTACAACCGGCAAAAAGCGCGCCCGGCAGGACTCGAACCTGCAACCTTCGGCTTCGTAGGCCGCCACTCTATCCAGTTGAGCTACGGGCGCTCTTCTCAAATGCAAATGCACTTATATCACATGCGCGGTGAAAATCAAGCCGATAATCCGAAACGGCAACCTGGGGGGGCAGACCCCTCAGGTTGCCGTTTGTGCCGTTTGCAAGACCTGTCCCCCGTGTTTTTTTTCTTGCACCTGGTACGGCCTCGGTTAAAGTAAAAGGTCGATACTTCGCTTACTTGACCGCATTATGCTGAAATTCGAGCCATGCCGAAAGGAGTCGCAAGACTGATAGTCAACCCCGTCTCCGGCGGCGGCAGGGGAAAGGCGCTGCTGCCGGAGGTATGCCGCGGTCTGAAACGCCTCGGCTACGAGACCGACGTCGTAACGACAAAGAAAAAGGGCGACGCAAGGGAGGCCGCCGCAAACGGGAGCGGCGATGGTGTATCGGTCTTTGTGGTTTGCGGCGGCGACGGTACGATTAGTGAGGTAGTCAACGGCCTGAATGGTCACCCCACCCCGATATGCATCGTGCCGGTGGGGGTCGCCAACTGCCTCGCGAAAGAGTTCAACCAGAGCGCCGAACCGGACGCGGTGATTCGCAGGATTGAGTCCATGCAGACGAAAATGCTGGACAGTTTCACGGCCAACGGCAGGCGCGGCCTGCTCTTCGCCGGGGCGGGCCTCGACGGGGAAGTGGGGCGGAAGGTCTGTGAAGCCAGAAAGGGCCATCTCAGCGTAATGTCTTACGTCCTTCCTCTCCTTCGCACCATGATTACGTATCATTTCCCCCGTTTCCGTGTGGATATGGACGGTGAGACGGTGGAAGAGAAGGCCACGTTCATCGAGGTGAGCAATGTAAGCACGTACGGCGGACCGATAAGACTCGTACCCGGCGCACAGGCCGACGATGGAATGCTGGACGTGCTCATCATGAACACGTGGCGGCGCACGCGAATAGTCGGCTACCTGGTGCAGTCGTGCCTGGCGAAGGAGATACGCGGCCGAAACGTGCGCCTGCTGCGCGGGCGGGAAATCACGCTGACATCGGAGGGCCGGGTGCCTTACCAGGTGGACGGGGACTTCGCCGGCTACCTGCCGCTGCACGTGCGTGTGCTGCCGGAGAGCGTCTGCCTGGTGGTCGATCCAACCGATTCGATCCGCTAATTTCTAATTTCAACTTTGGGGTCAGACCCCGAACTTGAAAATAGACTCCGAATTTGAAAAAGAAGGAGGGAGTGCCGTGAAAAAGGTGAGGGCCGTCAGGATAACAAAGGACGTGACAATCGGCGACGGATACCTGGTCGCGATTTGCGGGCCCTGCGTCATTGAGGACAGGGCCGGTTGCCTGCGGATAGCCGCGGCGCTGGCGGTCATCGCACGCGATGTCGGGATGCCGGTGATATTCAAGGCATCCTTCGACAAGGCCAATCGCTCGTCCGTCGATTCGTTCCGCGGCGTCGGTTTAAAGCGCGGCCTGTCCATCCTGGCGGAAGTGAGGGAGCGATACGGCCTGCCGGTCACCTCGGACATACACCTGCCCGAGCAGGCACGGCCCGCCGCAAAGGTCCTGGACATGCTGCAGATACCGGCGTTCCTGTGCCGTCAGACCGATTTGCTCCTCGCCGCCGGGCGCACCGGAAAGCCGGTCAACGTGAAGAAGGGACAGTTCATGTCGCCCGGGGAGATGGCCGGCATCATCGGCAAGATAGAAAACACCGGCAACGGGAAAATCCTTCTGACGGAACGCGGCACGTTCTTCGGGTATAACAGCCTCGTGGTGGATTTCACATCCCTGCCGCAGATGCGGGCGCTGGGTTGTCCTGTGGTGTTCGACGCGACGCACAGCGTGCAGAAGCCGGGCGGCAGGGGCGGGCGCAGCGGTGGGCGCGGCAGGTATGCGCCGGCCCTGGCGCGCGCTGCGGCGGCCGTCGGCTGCGATGCGCTTTTTATCGAAACGCACCCCACGCCGAAGTCCGCACCCTCTGACGGCGATAACATGATACCGCTGAAGAACCTTGAGCGGGTTCTGTGCGACGCACTCGATATGCATTATCTGGCAGGCGGGAAATGAGGCGGCGGATTATCCTTGCACCGTGGCTGATTTGCCTGTGTGCGCTTTCGGCCTGCACGGGGAACACTCACGGGAACAGGACGGGCGAAGCGCGCCTGCGCCGCCGCGCAGGGGCGTTTTACAGCGCATGGGCGCGCGGCGATTTCCGGGCCGCGGGGCGGTTCCTTTCGCACAATTTCAGCGTCAACGACCCGCGCCTCAGCGCGTTCAAAAACACCATGAATGAAACCGGAGTAAAACGCTTTGACATCATCGACGTGCAAAGCGAACTGAAGATGAAACGCCTGACCGTCGAGGTGACGACCGCCGACGGAGCGCAGAGGACCCAGGTAACATACTGGATTTTTGAGAGGGGGGATTGGCGCCTGGAGGTGCTCGATTAGTGCCGGGCAAGAAAACACTCTTTACCAAGCGAACACTGTTTACCATAATCAGGATTGCCGTGAGCGTGGGGATGCTGGCGTGGGTGTTCACGGGCCTGGAGTTCCAGGATACGGTGAACCTGAAAGACGGCACTCAAATCCGAGGCCGCGTGGTGGAGGAGACCGCGGAAGAAATCGTAATAGAGCATGACGGACAGAGACGACGCATATCCAGGGAGGAGATTGAGCCGGCAGGCGAAACGGACGGGGGGGGCGGCGAGCGTTCCTATTATGAGCGCGGGCTCCTCACGATAATCGGCGCCACCAGCCTGACCTTTCTGGGGTTGGGCGTGCTCTATTACGGACTGGTCAACACCCTCGGTACGATACGCTGGTACATCCTGCTGCGCGCGCAGGGTCTGCGGCTTTCGCTCTGGCGCGTCATGCACCTGTCCTTCCTCGGCTATTTTTTCAACAACGCCATGCCCGGGCTCACGGGCGGGGATTTGGCGAAGGCTTACTACGTTGCGAAGGAGACGGACAAGAAAACCGCCGCCGTCACGACGGTCTTCCTGGACCGCCTTATCGGCATCGTCGTGCTCGCGTCGTTGTCGGGCATAATGATACTGGTGAATTTTGGCGACCCCAGGTTTCGCGGCTTGGCAATCGTCATTCTTGTCTTCTTGGGCAGCATCGCCCTGGGCGGGGTCGCCGTCTTCAGCCGCCGCATCAGGAGAACGCTGCGACTGAATATCCTCGCGCAGAAAATCCCCTTCGCGCGCGTGAAGCGCATTCTCAAGGAAATCGACCAGACGGTGTTTCTCTTCCGCCACCACAAGGCCGCGGTGCTCCTGGCCTTCCTCATCTCGTTCGCGGTGCACTCCGTCTCGGTATCCACCAATATCGTGTTCGGGAGCGCTATCGGCATCGAGATGGGGTGGCAGAACTACTTCATATTCCTGCCCGTCGTCTTCATGATAATGTCGATACCAATCTCCCTTTCAGGGTGGGGCGTGGGGGAGAAATCATATCAGGGACTGCTGGCCACGGTGGGCGTACCGCTGAACCAGGCGGCCATGCTGGGGGTGCTGTTCAATCTGACCCGGACAATCTGGAGCCTGCCCGGGGCCGCCTTCATGGCATTCAGCGGCAAGAGGCCCACCGCAGAGGAGATGAAGGAGGAACTGGAAGGCGACATCGATGAAAACGCGACGAATCGGAATCCGTAAAAGAGGACACTGTACATGCCGACCGGCAAAACCTGCAACGGCGAGCCTGTTATGACAGAGCACACCGATGAAATGAAACTGCGCAACCCGCCGCCCGGCGCATACCGCGTCGAGG
>JAUXGI010000093.1 GCA_030622295.1 Planctomycetota bacterium | reverse complement strand
TGCTTAACGAGAAGAAAACCTGCCCGTATGCGGCCAGCCATACCTGCGGGTTCATAAGCGCAGCGAAGTTCGGAGTTATATAGTACTTAATTCCTTCCCATGCGCCCGGAAGGGTAAAAGACTTGATGGCGACCAGTACGAGCAGCAACACCGGCAGGGGCACGGTTATCATCACGACCTTGCCGACACGCAGCACCCCCTTGCAAATGATGAAATACACGCACACCCACGTCAGCGCCAGCCCAATGACAATCGGCAGCACCAGTCCGCCGATTTCGGCGACACCGCCGGATTTTTGCAGAAAGCTGTCGAAAAACTCCTGCGCTCCTGTCTTCCAGGGCATCTGGATGGCATGATACAGGTAATTCCAGCAGTAAGCCATTATCACCGTGTAGTAAATGGCTATTGTGGAGCCTATGCCGAGGGCCCACCAACCAAGCCAGCGCCATTTCTTGTTTGCCATGCCCAAAGCCTTCGGGGCCGAGCCCTGGAACATCTGCCCGATGCCGTACTCCAGTATCATCAGCGGGATGCCCGCCGTCAGTAACGCTATAAAGTACGGTATCAGAAAGGCCCCGCCGCCGAATTTGTAGGCGATGTAGGGGAAGCGCCAAAGGTTGCCCAGCCCTACCGCGCTGCCTATCGCGGCCATTATGAAAGCGCCGCGGCTCGACCACCTCTCTCTCGGTTCAGCCATTAACGCCTCTTTTGGATATCAGATACCGGCCCCCCCTTCGGGGGGCCTTTTACTTTCGCTGTCCGTGTTTTCGGGGTTGACCCCGAAAGCAAGAAAGACAAAAGCGAAAGAGCAACCGAAGCCCCCCCTTCGGGGGGTCTTGTACGTTACGCCTTGCGTAATTTCAGGGTTGCCTCCAAAGGCACGCAAGACGAAAGTATAAAACCGGGCGAAGCCCGGGCCTGCGCTCCGTAATGGATGACAGTCACCGGCGCGGCCCTTCCAGAATTCTTACGCGCTCCCAGACCGCGTCTTACTTGCCGTAGTCGTAAAACCCGCGGCCTGTCTTGCGGCCCAGGTGGCCTGCGGCCACCATCTTCTTCAGCAGCGGGCACGGCCTGTACTTCGGGTCGCCCAGTCCTTCGTGCAGGACGTTCAGCACTGCCAGCACCACGTCCAGCCCTATCAGGTCCGCCAGCGTCAGCGGGCCCATCGGGTGGTTCATGCCGAGTTTCATAACATTGTCTATCGCTTCCGCCGTCGCCACGCCTTCCATGAGCGCGAAGACCGCCTCGTTTATCATGGGCATCAATATGCGGTTGGCCGCGAATGCCGGATAGTCGTTTACTTCTACCGGCGTCTTGCCCAGCGTTTCCGACAGCGCAACGATAGTCTTGCACGTCTCATCGTCCGTGTCGAACCCGCGGATTATCTCCACGAGTTTCATCATGGGCACGGGGTTCATGAAGTGCATGCCGATGACCTTCTGCGGGCGTTTGGTGATGGCTGCTATCTCGGTGATGGAAATTGATGATGTGTTGCTTGAGAGAATGGTCTCGGGCGGGCAGAGGCCGTCGAGTTTGCGGAAGAGGTCGAACTTGATTTCCTTGTTCTCCGTGGCGGCCTCGACCACGAGTTGCGCGTCCTTCACGTCCTCAATCTTGAGACTTGTCTTGATACGCGACAGGGTGGCGCCAACCACGTCCTCGGCAATCTTGCCCTTCTCCTTCATGCGGTTGAGGTTCTTCTCGATGGTCTTCATGCCGCGGTCGATAAATTCCTGCTTGATATCGACCATAACTACGTCGTAGCCCGACATGGCGAAGACATGGGCGATGCCGTTGCCCATCGTTCCGGCGCCGATGACGCCGACCTTTTTCACATCCATGCTCCTCTCCTTGTTGGTTCGAATCCGCCTGATTGATTACAACATTTCGATGGCCATGCCGACCGCGTTGCCGCCGCCCAGGCAAAGCGCCGCGAGGCCCTTCTTCAGGCCGCGGTCCTTGAGTGCGTAAATGAGCGTCGTCAATATCCTCGCGCCGGAGCAGCCTATCGGGTGGCCGAGCGCCACGGCACCGCCGTGTATGTTCAACTTCTCCGGGTTTATTTTCAGTTCGTTCCGCAAGGCGATGCTGGCTACGCTGAATGCCTCGTTCAACTCGATGAGGTCGAAGTAATCGATGTCCACCTTCATCTGTGCCAGTATCTTGCGGACGGCTTCCAGCGGCGCCATCATCACCCATTCCGGCGACCTGCCGCCGGTAGCGTAAGAGATTATGCGCGCTATCGGCTGGACGCCCAATTCCTTCGCCTTCTCCTCGCTCATGACTACCAGCGCCGACGCGCCGTCGCTTATCTGGCTGGCGTTGGCCGCGGTCACTGTGCCGTTCTTGCGGAACGCCGGTTTCAGTTTGGCCATCTTTTCAATTGTCGTGTCGGAGCGAAAACCCTCGTCGGTGTCCACTATCTTGGGCTCCCCTTTCCTCTGCGGGACCTCCACGGGCACTATCTCCGCCCCGAACTTGCCTTCCTTCGTTGCGGCGGCGGCCTTCATGTGACTGTGGTAGGCGAACTCATCCTGCATTTCGCGTGTGATTCCGTATTTCTCGCTGACCAATTCGCCCGTCTCGCCCATGTGGAAATCGTTGTAATACTCCCACAGTCCGTCGAACACCATGGCGTCCACCATCGGCGTGTTGCCCATACGCGCGCCGCCGCGGAGTGTGCGAGATACGTAAGGCGCGTCGCTCATGTTCTCCATACCGCCTGCGACGACAACCTCGTAATCACCGCACCTGATGGCCTGTGTCGCAAGCACGACAGACTTCAGGCCGGAGCCGCACACCTTGTTGACGGTAAAGGAGCCGACCGAGTCGGGCACACCGCCGAAGTGGGCCGCCTGCCGCGCCGGGTTCTGGCCCAGGCCAGCGGAAATGACGTTGCCCATGATGACCTCGTCAACGGCGTCCGGGCTTATGCCCGCGCGCTTGATTGCCTCCTTGATTACTATTGCGCCCAATTGCGGCGCCCTGGTCGTAGTCAGGCCTCCCAGGAACCTGCCGATTGCCGTTCGACATGCGCTTACGATTACCGCGTTCGTCATCTTTCCTCACCTTCGCATTAGTGGTTAACGTCATTTTTGACAGGACATTGGAACTCTTCGGGCCGATACGGCCGCATCCCTCCTGCGGAGAGTAACCCGAGCGGCGCATGACATGCCGCACGGCCGCCTCTGGTCCATGTACCGTATGTATTCCTGCAGCAAAATAAGAATCTAGGATTATAAAGACGGCATCTTGCAAGTCAAGCAAAATCGGTTCCGTGTCCTGGGAGGGAAATGTACTTCAGAAATGTGGGTGGGTGGCTCTGGTTGCTATGCCGGACGGGGAGTCAGCGGGCCTTGCCCGCCCCGCCTTGCGGGGTCTTTTTCCGCCTGAGGCGGATTCGGTTTGCATAGATTCGGCAACAGTGTCCGAGGACAGTGAGTGCAAAAGGAAAAAGACCGGGCAAGGCCCGGACGGCCCTGTCACACGTGTCATTTCATGCTATCTGCCGAACAATCTGGCGAAGAAGCCCTTCTTTTTCTGGCCCTGGAACTGCGTGTGCCAGCCATCCGGTGAAGGCACGTCCTTGATGATTTCGCCTATTACCAAGTCCGTGGATACGCCTTCGGACTCGGCCGAGAAGTTGCATATCAGCCTGTGGCGCAGGACAGGGTAGATTATGGCCCGGATGTCGTCCGGGATTACGTCATACCTGCCGTACAGCGTGGCGCGGGCCTTGCCGCCCAGGATGAGGAACTGCGGGGCCCTCGGGCCGGCGCCCCACGAGAGGTTCTCCTGTGCGAACCAGTGCGCCTGGTCGGTCCTTATGCGCGTGTACCTTACCAGGTCGATAGCGTACTTGGTCACCTCGTCGGATATCCTGACCCTGCGGACTATCTGCTGCAAGTGCAGGATTTGCTCCTTCGCGAAGAGTTTTTGCAGTTCCGACATGTACGGGGACGTGGTTACCCGCACTATCTCTTCTTCCTCGGACCGGCTCGGGTAATCCACGAAGACCTTGAACATGAAGCGGTCCAGTTGCGCCGCGGGCAGCGGGTAGGTGCCTTCCTGTTCGATGGGGTTCTGCGTGGCCAGTACGAAGAAAGGCTCCAACATGAGGAAGCGTTTGCCCCCGGTGGAGACCTGTCGCTCTTCCATCGCCTCCATGAGCGCCGCCTGGGTTTTGGGAGGGGTGCGGTTGATTTCGTCCGCCAGAATCACGTTCGCAAAGATGGGTCCCTGGAGAAACTTGAACTGGCGCTCGTGCGTGACCTTGTCCTCCGAGATGACCTCCGTGCCGATGATGTCGGAGGGCATCAGGTCGGGGGTGAACTGGATTCGCTTGAAGTCCAGCGACAGCATCTCCGCCAGACTGCTTATCATCAGCGTCTTGGCCAGCCCGGGCACGCCTTCCAGCAGACAATGCCCGCCGGCAAAGATGGAGATGAGCAACTGCTCGATGACAGCCTCCTGCCCGACGATCTTCTTGGCAAGTTCCGCCTTCAGTTTCTGGTAACTCGACTGAAGGTGCCCGACCGCGTCCATGTCGCTCATGGCAACCGTTTCCATCACACCCGCATTGGACATTGAACTACTCCTACAATAGACCTGCTTGCTGGAGGCGGCTCGCCGGCCGTCCTGCTCCCGTACACGATGAAATTGACCGGGGCCTCTCCTCTACACTTACCAGCCCGACTGCGCCGGTCGCGGGGGGTCACTGCCGCCATGCGCCGGAATGCCGACAATTGGAAACCGGCCTTATATCAAAATCTCCGGCCCCGGTCAAAATATTCCGCCGGAATTTCACACCGCCGTTGATACGTTTCACTCCGGCAGGCGTTTGAACAACGAAAAAATCTCGACAAGGGAAAGCGACCCGGCGGCCCTCGGCCGCTCTCACGACGCATACGGCGCCGTTCTCGCGGCGGATTTGCCTTGACTTGCGCCTGCGGAGATGTACTTTGACAGGCGGGAGGCAATCGGCGGTTCGAAAGCCGCCGTTGCTGCTACAACTCCAGTCGCCCTACGGGCTCCCTCCGATTGCAGCGCCTAGTTGCCCAGAAGGGCAAAACCCTCTCATTGCAACCTGTACAAAAAATGGGGGGTAGTCAGTGCGCTCTGCGTAGGCTTTACTGAAATTCAAAACATACGAAGCAGGAGGCTGCTGAAATGAGATTTACAATGACAAAGACATTGTGGTTTTGGGGGGCAATTCTTGTCACTGTCCTTTGCGGCGGGTGCAATAGTGATAAAGAAGGTGATCACATGGTCGAAGACAATGCGTACGAACTCGTAACCACGGCGGATAATCTGGAGATTAAGATCAGGTTGGAAAAGGTCGAAGACTCACAGTTTTATATCGCGTACGTTCTTACGAACAAGGGTTCGAAAAGTGTTCATAAGGTAGTATCAAAAGAAGCGCCACACTATAGCATCCTGGTTCGTCCCTTTGGCGTTGCTTATGGAGAAAAAGAAAACGGCAGTCCGGTCGCTTACGATGTGCCATTTCCAAGAACGCTTAAGGCGAAGGAGATAATGATCCTATATGGCATGGAAAAACCTCCAGACAATATGATCTTCGAGTGCATGCAGGACCCCCTTATTACGGAATTGCTACCGGGGAAATCGGAATCCGGAACAGTGGTTATTAATC
>JAUXGI010000318.1 GCA_030622295.1 Planctomycetota bacterium | reverse complement strand
GTGAGCGACGGGGACTGTCACAATTACGGAACCTCGCGAGCCGTGCGAGTCCGCCTGAGGCGGATAGATTGTTGACCCTCCCCTCGCGGACCCTCCAACGAGTGACCAGGGATGAGGGATGCGAGGGAGTCATCCGCCTCAGGTGGATCGGCGAGGGGGTCAGACCCTTTCCCGTCGCTTCGCTCCTCCTCAGCGTCTGACCCCCTCGCCTGTTGCCCGTTGCCCGTTGCCTGTTGCCTGTTGTCCGCCTGAGGCGGATTGCCTGTTGCCCGTTTTGACTACCCGCTACTCGAAAGGAGGTTGTTATGAGAACTACAACAATTCTAGTCTGTGTCCTGTTGCTGCTCGCGGTGACCGCGTGCAAGGCCGCGCCGCCCACGGAGCCGGATACCCCTCGGGAGGAAAACGGCTCCGTCTATCGCCCGCCCGAAGAGGCCCCGCCGAAGGCCGGTGATGAAAAGCCCGCAACTCCTCCCGAAGCGGCGCATGACGGCGTGGTCTATACCACGAACGGCGAATCAGTCGAAATACCCATTCCGGAAAAACTCGAAAAGAAGGAACAGCCCGTCGAATCGACCATCAAGTCGGTAACGGTCTACATGGACCGCGCCTCGGTCACCCGCCACGCCGGGTTGTCCCTGGAAAAAGGAGCCTACGACCTGATATTCGAAAAACTCCCCCGCAGTATGGACTGGGACTCCGTCCGCGCCCGCGGCACGAGCAAGGTCCGCGTCGTCAACATGAAGGTGAAGCGCGAGCATATCCTCAAACCCGCCGACCCGCAGATAGCGGAACTGGAGAAGCAACTCAAAGAAAAGCAGACCGAAATAGTCGAGCACAAGGATTCCCTCGGCACTCTGCGCAAGAAGGAAAGCCTGCTCGACTCGATACGGGTGCGCACGGGTGAGAATGCAAGCGCCCAGTTGGAAGGCAAACTGGACAGGGGGAACCTGGTTGAACTGATGGCGTTTCTGGACAAGGAGTACGGTGCGATTTCCAGGAAGCGCCGTGAGTTGAGCCGGAAAATCGAGGACGTTCAGAAGGAAATCAATTTGATTCAGCGCAAGATAAATGATTTGCGAAGCAAGTTGAGCGTCGAGAACATAAAGGCCATCGTCACGGTGATGGTGACCGAGAAGACCGAGGAAGAAATAGCGCTGGACTACGTGGTGAACGGCGCGTCCTGGCACGCGGAATATGACCTGCGCGCCTCCGCCACGAAGGAGGATGCGGAACTATCCTACTTCGGCGTGGTGAACCAGCGCACCGGCGAGGACTGGAACGACGTGCAGTTGTTCCTCTCCACCGCCGACCCGAACATCGCCATCATCCCGCCCACGCTGCGCGTCTGGAACGTGGGAATGAGACGACCTGTGCTACAGAAAGGCAAATCAGGCGTTCAGCTTCAACAACTGGAGAGAATGAGCGGTCGACAGGGGGCAATTCAATTTCGCGTGGAGTTAGAGGATGCAGAGAGTTTGCCACATGAGGCGTACAAGGTTTTCCAGGCGCGCGTTGTCGAGCGCGGCGGTGTCGCGGTGACCTTCGCCGTGCCGCGCAGGGAGAGCATCATCAGCGGGCCGGAACCGCACCGCACGATTATCGCACTCAGAACGCTCAAGCCGAAGAACACGTTCATCACGATTCCGCGCCACCAGCAAAAGGTCTATCTGCAGGCGGAGATAACGAACAACACGCCGTACACCCTGCTGCCGGGAAGGATGAGCATATTCTTCGGCACGGACTACGTCGGCACTACCGGCATAAGCAACGTCGCGCCGACGCAGAAGTTCAAGGTAAACTTCGGCGCGGACGGCAACATCCTGGTCAAGCGCGAGCGCGTGAGCAAGTACGAGGAAGACGTCGGCTGGGGCGGCAAGAAGCGCCGCATCACATACGAGTACAAGATAACTCTGCAAAACTTCAAGTCCGGCGAAGTGGTCGTGAAGGTCCTCGACCAGATACCGGTTTCAACACACGAAGACATCGTCGTCAAACTGGTCGAGTCAAACTTCCCCACAATCCAGGAGGAACCGAAGGCCGCGCAGAACAAGAAAAAGGGCATCCTGGAATGGCGCGCGCAACTGCCGCCCGACCCGAAACGCAAAAACGAGATAACGTATAAGTATTACATAGAGTATCCGAAAGACATGGACATCTACGGCGCAGAATAGCAGGCAAGAGTAGTAGGCAAGCAGGAAAGGGAGAAAAAAGTAGGCAGTAGGGAGTAGGCAAGTAGGAGGGGAACAGAATCCGATGTCCGCCATCCGGCATCCACAATCCAATATGGCCGCAGAGACGCAGAGAAAACCAGAACCACGAATGAAAATACAGTAGGAGAGTAGGAAGTAGGAGGGTAGGAGAGGGACAGGGAAACAGGAAAGGCGAAAGGAAAAAAGCGGGCAAGGCCCGCCTTCTGACCTCTGACTTCTGACTTGAATTCGGAACCACGAAAGAAGCCACTGATGGCCACGGATTTTCTGTCCCTTGCCCTTGCCCCTTGCCCTTTGCCCTGACTTCTGCCTGTTGCCCGTTGTCCGCCTGAGGCGGATTGCCCGTTGCCCGTTTCTTCTGACTCCTGACTTCTGATCATGTATTAAGCAACGCGGGCGGCATCACTGCATCTCCTCAAACTGGTCCTTGACCGCGCCGCACACGGGGCAGACCCAG
>JAUXGI010000066.1 GCA_030622295.1 Planctomycetota bacterium | reverse complement strand
GCTTCGGCTCTTCCGACTGCCGCTGCAGGGCACATTTGCACCATTTCGCGCAAATGCCGGCCTTGCCCCCGCCGGCAAGACCGGAAATCCTCACATGCCTTACTGAAAGGCGCGATGAACAATGAAGCAGGAAGTGTATCTGGCAGGCATATCGGAATCGGACCAGACAAGAGACGTGAAGAAAAAGATCGCCCGGCTGTTTGACACTGCGGGGCTTGCGGCATGTTTCGCGAAGAAAGACCTGGTCGCCGTCAAAATCCACTTCGGAGAAAAGGGCAACGAGGGACACATAGACGCAGGCCTGGCAAAGGTGGTGTCGGATAAGGTGAGAGCCGTGGGGGCGAAACCGTTTTTCACGGACACCAACACCTTGTACTCCGGCCAGCGCGCCAACACCCACGACCACCTTATGATGGCCGCCCAACACGGCTTCAGCCTGCAGAAGTTGGGCGCGCCCGTCGTCATCGCCGACGGTTTGAAAGGCCAGAACCAGGTCAGCGTTCCGATAGAAGGCGGCAAACACTTCAAGGTCGTGCGCATCGCCGCCGATTTCCTGGTGGTCGACGCCATGATAGCGCTCACCCACGTCACAGGCCACATCGCAGCCGGCTACGCCGGAGCAATCAAGAACGTGGGGATGGGATGTGCGGCTCGTGCCGGCAAACTGGCCCAGCACTCCGACATCCTGCCCGAAATCCTGGAGGAAAAATGTACCGGTTGCGGCACATGCGCCGAATGGTGCCCCGAACACGCAATCGTTGTCGAAGGGGGAAAGGCCCGGGTTGATGAATCGCTCTGCATAGCCTGCGGCGAATGCCTCGCCGTGTGTCCCTCCGGCGCCGTCAAACACACCTGGGGCAACAAAAGCACCGTTCTTAACGAAAGGATGGCCGAACACGCCTGGGGCGCTATCAACCGCAAGACAGACAAATGCGCCTACGTGAACTTCATAATCGACTTCACCGCCGAGTGCGACTGCATGGGCAAAAAGCAGGACCCACTCATTCCCGACATCGGCATCCTGGCCTCACGAGACATCGTGGCCGTGGACCACGCTACCATAGATATCATCAACAGACACGCCGGCCGCGACATCTTCAGGGAACTCACTCCGCACCTTGACTACATGTCCCAACTCACCCACGCCGCCTCCCTCGGCCTCGGCACCCTCGACTACGAACTCATCTCCCTCTAACCCGCGTTCCGCGAGGGGGTCAGGAGTTTATCCCGACAAAGGAGGGGCTGAGGAGCCCCGTCCGCCTCAGGCGGATCGGGGCGGGAAGGGTCTGACTCCCCGAGCCTCCTACCCTTTGCCACGGTTTGACAGACGGGTCATGCAAGAATTTCGCACTTTTTCGAGACCAGAGCCTTGACATCGTGTCGCAAAACGCTATTTTATTAGCGTTCACGAAAGGATACATGGCTACGGCCGAAAGGGTTAGTGCCAACATTAAGGTCTCATAAATAGTGTCTTCGTGTAAACGTGGGAAGGGATCAATGCATTTTTCCAGAACTCTATTAATAGCACTGGACAGCCTGGGTTACATCGGGCGCATGAGCGGGAACGCCCCCATTCCTTTGAGGGACATCGCCTCGGTCGTAAAGGCATCGCCAACATATCTGAGCAAGGTCCTCCAACAACTGGCCCGTGTCGGATTTCTCAGCACTGTCATGGGCCCACATGGGGGGTATTGTCTGGCGCGGAGGCCTCGCGACATAACGCTTCTTGAGGTTGTCGAATTATTCGGCGGGCCGAGAGAGGCAACGACGCGGCAAACAGCGGATGAGGGTCCCGGCAAGGTTGTCGAGATGCTACGCTGGTGCGCAGAGCCGAGCCGCAAACGGCTGGCCGGCCTCACCGTCGCGGATCTCGCCAAGGCCATTGACCGGGACTGAGAGGCGAAGCGCCGCTCCGGCGCGCTCGCGTGCGTCCTTTCGGCCGCAAATGTTTCGGCCTGATGGATAACGCGCGACGCCCCGCGAGGCCGTTGCATCAGACAAGCGTGCACGTCCAGGCGGGCGATGGACATCCCGGCGAAAAAGGCACTCGCGTCGCAAGTGCCTTTGTGTTTTCGTCGCCCGGGCGGTCCCGATTACATTGAGACGTCCACCAGGAATGGTCGGGGCGGGCGGATTCGAACCGGCGACATCTTGCTCCCAAAGCAAGCACTCTAACCAGCCTGAGCTACGCCCCGATTGTGATGCTGAAAACGTTTCTGAATATCAGCAGTATAACCGATTCCGCTCTCTTTGCAACGACATCGGCAAACGATAACAGCAAAAGGGGACAGACCCCTTTTGCTGTTACAGGCGGCGTAAGCAAGCCGTTCAATTCCTCGTTCTCGACCTCACGTGCCGCTACTGAATCAGTCTCAATATTGCCTGCGGGATGAGGTTGGCCTGGGCCAGCACACTGGTGCCCGCCTGGAAGAGAATCTGTGCGCGCGTGAACGCGGCCGTCTCGCTGGCGAAGTCGAGGTCGCGTATCTCGGACTCGGACGCCACGAGATTCTCGATAGCAATGTTCAAAGACGCAATATTGGGCTCGATGGTATCGTTCACGAACGCACCGAGGTATGCCCGCACGTTTGAGATATCGCTGATTGCCGCGTCAACGATGCTCACGACGTTACCGGGATTGTTGAACAAATCGTTTGCTCCCCCGGCACGGATGCTGTTCAGGAATCCGCCGATTGTCTTGCCGCCGATGGTGCGCTCTTCGGTACCGAGGAAGGCGGTCGTCACGTTCGGCAGGCCGATTATGTGCTGGTCGCCCACCGTCTCCTCCGTATTCAACTGGAACAGCAGTCCGGAACGCTCCACCGTGAACTGAAACGCCTGCGGGTAGTCCCCCGGGGCGCCGTAGTTCGACGTCAACTCGATGCTTCCGACAAACATCGTCGAGGTCACGCTGAGTATATTGCCGTCAGCGGAGAACTGTGCGCCGTCGAGGTTGGCGACGGCGTCGGAACCGGAGGCGGTAACCTTGTCGCCGATGCCGCTAATTGCTCCGCCGGCCCCTGTGAAAGTGCCGGTACCGCCTATCTGCTCCAGGCTGATTCTGATGCCGGAACCGAACGACTCGCTGTATATGTGCGAACCGCTGGCATATATGCCGGTACTGCCTCGCAGCAGGTTGACGGCGTTGGCGAAATCGGCGACGTCCGCTCCGGTGGCAAGCACAATGTCTTCCGTCCCCAGCGGCCCGGTCAGGCGCAGCGTCACCGACCCGCCGGAAGCGACCGTGCCCGTGCCGCCGCTGGCCAGTATGCTGGCCTGTGTGCCCGGACTCGTCACGTTGACGTTGTAGGTGGTGCTGGCGCTGGTCGGGTCAAATACCAGGCTTATCGGATTGACCTCCAGCAGCCCGGTATCCTGGGAGAGGATTCGGAAGCCGCTGGCGCCGTTGAGCAGTTGCGTTGAGGCGAAGCGCGTCGTGTCGGCGATGCGCTCTATGGCGGCTATCGCGCTGTCAACGGAGTCCTGCTCCGCCGCCACCTGCTCGCGCGAGGTGCCGCCGGTATTCAGCGCGAATATGGCCGACTGGCGTATGCGCGTCAGTAATCCGCTCATCTCGCTTAACGCGGCTTCCGTCGTGCCTATAAGGTTGGACGCGAACTCGCTGTTCTCAACGGCCTGGCGCAGGCTGCCTATCTCGGCGCGCAACTGCTCCGAGATAACCAGTCCGGAAGGGTCATCGCTTGCGCGATTAATCCGCAATCCCGTGGAGAGCCTCTCCAGGGATCTCAACTGTTGTTTGTCGGTTTTCGAGAGGTTACGAAGCGCAGTAACCGCCGCTATGTTGGTATTGATGCGCAAACCCATGGCTTTCCCTCCTTGAATGCTCGATTTTTCCGGTCGGTCCGCGCGACTTCGGCATCTTCGCCTTCCGGTCGAGGCGGACTAATCGTCCCATTCGCGAGTTAAAGAAAACGTAAAAAGAACAATGTATGTAAAACCTCCAACTCTCCGGTCATCTTGCTCATTTTCCCTTTTTGGCTTTCTTGAACAGTCCTGCCGCAGCAGCCAGCGGCTCGGTTTCTATAGTGCTCGCCTCTATGTTTTCGCGCTTGATTGCGTCGTATATCTCTTTCCGATGGACGGGTATCTCCAGCGGGGCATTGATGCCCACGCGCACCTTCTCTCCCTTGACATCCACGATGGTTATCTCTATCGTGTCGCCTATCATTATCGTTTCGTTCTTCTGGCGTGACAGCACTAACATTGCGGGCCCCTCCCTCAGGCTTTCTCGCCGGCAAGCGCTTCTTCGGGAAAAACGCGGTATCTCGTGGTGTACTCATCCCCCGGCAGGACCAGTTGCTTGGCCAGCATGGACTTCGCGTTGAACACTATCGGTCCCTGCAGGTTGGCCGTCATGCGCTCCGGATGGCCCCTGGGTATGACCAGGATGACCCTCACGATGGCATCCTCGACCCTCTCGATTTTAATCGACTCCAGGTCTTCCTTCTTGGCCTTAATCCGGTAGTCCGGACTGAAGGTTATCGGGTCGCACACCACGAACGCCAGGTTCGGGGGCTCCACGGCCTGCAGCCATTCGAAAGGCCCGCCGGTCGGATTGGCCAGCGTGAAATAGCGCTTCACCGAACCGAATCCGAGCAATCCTTCGGGAAAATAGTAGATTTCGCCGCTGCTGACCTCTAACTCCCCGAAACGTGTCGTCTGAATCTTCATGTCGCCTTCCTTGATACAACCCGTCTTTGACTGCGAATCCTTGTGGCGGAGGTTTCCAGGCCTCCACAGACCATGCCTGCTTCCTCTCCGGAAGGCTCCCTTGTTCCTCGGGACGGGTTCAGCCTTCCGCCACATCTGCCGCCGGTCACAGGAAATTCAGAAGAGAATTCTGCAACAGCACCGCCGCCGTCGCCAGCCCGGCCTGATAGACAATCTGCTCATTCTGAAATTTCGTTATCGTTTCAGCCAGGTTCACGTCCAGAGTATGCGACAGCAGTCTCTCCAGGTGAACCTTCTCATCCTCCAGCCGATTCTGTGTCAACTCCAGCCTCTGTTCGCGCGTGCCGACTTCCGCTACGGAGTTCAGCATGCGCTCCTGCGCGGTTCCTATCATCCCGCCGCTGCGCGATATCGCATCCGTGTCGTCGGCCAGCAGTGCGTCGCGCAGCCTGATAAGCGCCGTGAATATGCTTTCGGTCTGCACGCCCGCGGGCGACAAATCTTCTCCCGTCATCACCATCGGCGCAGGGCCGTTCGCCACGGTTCCCTCGACGCCCAGGTTGGACGCCGCAAAACTGCCGTTGATATTCTCCACGACAAGGTCATCAGGACCGCCGCTGCTGTCTGTGAGCGCCAGCCTGTCGCCCGCGCCCGCAACGCTTGCCACAAGCAGTCCGCCCGTGTTCTCCGAGTCGTTGTTAATCAGGTCTATGACGTCCTGCACTGTTGTTGCGTCCGAGATGTCAACCTCGACGACCACGCCGTCGCTGCGTGTTATCCGCAAGTCATCCCCGTAGACCGTGTTTACGCCTATTCCGTCGTTCAGGTCGGCGAGTTTCGTCCTTGCCAGGCCCATCAGCAGGCCCAGTTCGCTCGCAGTGGCGCCGCCGGTGTCTTCAATGGACAGGCGCGCGCCGTTCAGATTTGACACGATGTCAATGCCCGTGCCCGAATCGTTGATGCGCGCCGTCACGCCCGCGCCGCAGGTGTTGATTATGTTCAGCATGTCCTGCACGGTGGTCGCGCCGGCGAAGTTTATCGTTGCCGTCTTCGTACCGTTGCTTATTGTGAGGTCCGCCGCCGGGTTCGTCAGACCGGCCCCTCCGAACAGGTCTGCAATGGCGGTGGCCTCCTTCACGAGCGGGTCCAGGTCCGCGCCGACCAGTGGTCCCGGCACAACCGTTTCCTGCCGTATCCCCAGGTCTCCCGCGGTGGTCCCGCCGTCAACCTCGTACACGCCTATCGGACCCAGGCCCGTGGTCAGTTCCAGCCCGTCCTGTGCGGCATTTATCGACGCGGTCACGATGCCCGCCGCGTCGTTGTTGATTATGTCCACGACGTCGCCGATGCTTTCCGCGGACGAGAGGTCGATGTATGTCGTGTCGGTGCCGTCGGTCACCATGATGGACCCGGGAGCGACACCCTCGCCGCCGCTCAGGTCCCTCAGTTTGGTTTCCAGGGTAATGATGGGGTTCAGGTCCGCGCTGCCGCGTATTTCCGTTGAGAGCGCGCCGAAAGCCGCCGCGCCCGACATGTTTATCGCTATCGAGATGCCGTCGGAGACGTTCGTGAATAATTCAATCTCATCGCCCGTGTAGGCCACCGCGCCGCTCAGGAGTTCAAAGGGCGCCGTGCGCGTCTGCGCGCCGCCGAAAAGGTACGTGTTGCCGTACTTGCGGTTCGCTATGCTGATTGCCACCTTCAACATGCCGTCTACGGCGATGGCCGCGTTGCGACGGGTCTCCGGGGTCGCGCTGGCGTTCACCTCCTGGAGCATCAGGATCTTTGCCTCGGTG
>JAUXGI010000406.1 GCA_030622295.1 Planctomycetota bacterium | reverse complement strand
CGCTCCTGTTTCTCTATATTTCTGTCGGGCCGCCTAGCGGTCCCAGGGGCTGGTTCCGCGCCTGCGTTTTGCGGCAGCCGCCTTCACCGCGTCCAGGCGCAGTTTCGCCCACTGGTAGCGGGGATCCGTTTTATCGGGTATCAGTCTCATCATCGCTTCAAGGACGGACCGCCGCGCGGCCGGGTCGGCGCGCTTGCCGGACTGACTGTAGCGCAGGCACAGGCCCTTCCATTGTATCTTGAGTTCCTCCCCGGCCTTTTCCCGGAGGTTCTCGAATTCGGTCTCAATGTTCAATCCGGCGTGCTCTGCGTAGGCCCGGGCGACGTTGAGCATTTCCAGCGCTTCAAACGGCCTCTCGCGCATGTGGGTCCTGGCGCTCTTCAGCCACTCGCGCGCCCTGCCGGCCTTGACCTCGGACGGGAGGTCCGGTGACTCCGCGGCAACGTATTGGCCGCCATACCTGTTTTCGCGGGGCTGCCCTCTGCTGGTGATGACGGTAATGTAAAATTCTCGCTTTCTCGTTCGAACTGCAATCCGTGCCGCACCCTCGTCGGCGGGTCTGACCTGGATGAAATGGAATTTCCTGGGTTCCAGGCCGCGCAGTTCCTGCAGGATACGGCTATCCTGCTCGGTAATCTCCAATACGTCGGTGCGGTCCACGTCGATTTGCACGTCTCGCGCGTAATGTGGTGCCGGCACGGCGACGAGTTGTGCATATCCGGTTTCCAGTTCCACGGTGCCGTAGTTTTCAGGAGGGTTGCCCAGCCCCCTCAGAACGAAAAGAACCAGCAAAATCAGTCCAGCGCCGAAGCATATCAATACGTTGAGGACCCACGAGAGCCTTTTGCGCCCGGCCTTTTCCCGCTCGCCAATCTCGGCCATCCGCTCCTCAATCCATTCCGAACCGACATAAGGCTTCGCATCGACCACGGCAACTCCGCCGCCGGCTGAATCCGCCCCCTGGGCGGTCACGGCCAGGGACCCGCCGGGTGACGCCTCGCCGCCCGTCACGCGAAACAGCAGTTCATGCTTGCCTATTATTATTACGTCGCCGTCTCGAAGCGTGTGATGCGTTACCTTTCGCCCGCCCACGCAGGTCCCGTTGATACTACCCTGGTCGCGTATGATGAAGTCGTCTTCTACGCGGATGACCTGCGCGTGCCGCTTCGAGACGTTCGGGTCGTCGATGCGCAGACCGCATTCTGCGTCCCTGCCTATGGTGAGGACCTCCCCCTCGAGGGGCACCTCGACGGTTTGTCCGGAGGTATTGGTATATTTTATCGTTGCCGGCATCGTGTTGACCGAAGACTGAAGACCGAAGACCGAAGACCGAAGACCACAGGCAAGCAGGAACGGCCTCTGCCTGTTCACTTCGTCACTTTATCACTTTGTCCTTCTTTCCGCTGCCTGTTTTGGGCCGGGGGCTGCGGCCCCTGGTACTCCGTCAAGATTGAAGATGGGGTTCGCGGTACGCTCGGGGAGTCAGACCCTTCCCGTCGGGCCGATCCGCCCCAAGCGGACGGCCCTCCTCCTCAGCGTCTGACCCCCTTTCCCGCGCCCTTGCGAAAAATGTTTGCCCTTGATGAATCCTTTCGGGCGTTTTGTGTGGT
>JAUXGI010000136.1 GCA_030622295.1 Planctomycetota bacterium | reverse complement strand
TCCAGCCAGTAGCGTTCCTCTTTACCCATTAAATGCAGATCGCTCAGTTTATCAAAGAGTTCAAGTGCTAACCTTCTAACAGTATCAGCATGCCCCGGATCAGGATCATACTTTCTGGCAATCTCTCGTATCTGCTCTACTCTCTTTTCATACCCCTTTTCTTTTTCACCGCTCTTTTTCATCTTAGCCTCCTCTTCAAAGATAGTATCCAGCGAAACACCACTTTCCGCAACAGAAACTAATGAGTATAAACGACTACAAGGACCTGAGGGTATGGCAACAGTCCTTTGCGCTGGCGACCGAGGTTTACAGATTGACTGAGGGATTTCCGGACCGGGAGCGATTTGGTATAACGTCTCAGATACGGAGGGCTGCATTTTCACTGCCCTCTAACATAGCGGAGGGATACGGTCGAAACTCCACCGCTGATTACTTACGATTCTTGAAGATGGCCATGGGTTCGGCATACAAACTCGAAACCCAGTTGTTACTCTCGAGAGAACTGGGCTATTCGACAGATCCACTCGCCCAGACTGCAGTGAATTCGCTTAAGGAGATAATGAAGATGCTGAATGCTCTAATACGCAGTGTGAAAGCGTCCAGGAGCCAAAAATGATCACAGAGGCCGCTGGCGCCCGTTGTCCGCCTCAGGCGGATTGCCCGTTGCCTGTTGCCCGTTGCCTAAAAAACCCTGCATGCGCATATAAAGCGATATAACAACTAACGACATTCTATCGGAGGAGAAAAACTATGCCAATGTTCGAATCAAAACCAGCCGACTCTTTTGGTTTCAAGGAAGTCCTGTACGAGAAGAAAGACTGGGTCGCGCGCGTCACCATCAACAGACCCAAGCGCTACAACGCATACAGCACGCCGGCGCTGGCGGAACTCATCACCGCCTTCACCGACGCCGCCAACGATGACAGGGTGGCCGTCATCGTATATACGGGAGCCGGAGACGCAGCCTTTTGCACCGGCGGCGACGTGGTGGAGTACGAGAAGGAATACTGCACACGCCCCCGCGACTACTGGAAATACATGGGCCTGTTCGGAGGCTACATTGAAAGCATGATGCGCAGCGGCAAGCCCACCATCGCCCGCCTGAACGGGATGGCCGTAGGGGGCGGCAACGAGTCGCAACTCGCCTGCGACCTCAGCGTCATCGCCGAGCACGCCTTCATCGCGCAGGTCGGCACGAACGTCGGCAGCGTCGCCTGCGGCGGCTCCACGCAGTGGCTGCCCCTCGTCTGCGGCGACAGGCGCGCGCGTGAAATACTCATGCTCAACGAACGCATTTCGCCGTACAAGGCGCTCGACTGGGGGCTGGTAAACGCCGTCGCGCCCTCCGTCGTGGTAGACGGCAAGTTCATCGAGCACGCCACGCCCGAGCAGATAAAGAAAGCAAAGAAGGGCGAGGACGGCTACTCCATCAGCCTAGAGATGCTCGACAAGAAGGTCGACGAGATGGTGCAGAAGTTAATCAGCAAATTCCCCGAATGCACCAGGTACACGAAAGCAAACGTCAACTTCTTCAAGGACTTCTCCTGGTTCATGACGGCGGGGCACACCCGCGACTGGCTCAGCACGCACTACGCCTGCTGGGAGCCGAGCGAGGGCATGGCCGCGTTCGTGGAGAAACGCCCGCCCGACTATATGAAACTGCGCACGCTCGCCGCGGAGGGCAAGTCCAGCGAGTTCATGTGGGGCCCGTACAAGAAGACCTGCCCCAAGTGCGGAGCAAAGGGCCTGCCGAGCGAGTTCGAATACTGCGGCGCCTGTGGCGGGAAACTGAAATAACAGGGACTTTAATCGGACTGGAACGGACTAATTATGGAATTAAAGCGTATGAGACAGCCGCCTCTTCATTGGGATGACAGCGAGTATCGCCCGATGACAGAGAAAATCATCAAAGCCTTCTTCAGAGTACACGACGCGCTTGGGCCGGGTCTTCTTGAAAAGGCATACCAGAATGCGCTGGCTGTTGAGTTGCGCAAGCACTTCGAGGTCGAGACCGAGAAGCGATTTCCGGTGATGTACGAGGACGTACAGGTTGCGGAATATGTCGCGGACCTGGCTGTGGAAAGGTGCGTCCTGATAGAGACAAAAGCAGTCAAGCAGTTGGACGAGACCAACAAGGCCCAACTGATTGCCCAATTGCGGGCATCCGGCCTGTTAATCGGCTTTCTTGTCAATTTCGCGAAGGCGAAACTTGAATTCAAGAGGTATGATAATTTCCACAAGTTAAAAAGGATGGGCCTCTGGAAAGAAACTTAATCCAATGAAGTCCGATAAAGTCCGATGCAAGTCCCTGTTGTCTTAAATGGAACTTTGGAAAGAGACTTAATCCGATGAAGTTCAGTCCAAGTTTCTGTTGGATTCAGACATATCTGTCCGATAAAGTCCGCTATAAGTCCCTGTTGATTTTCGGAGGGTTTGAATGCTTGAAGGGAAGAACGCAATTGTAACCGGCGGGAGCCTGGGCATCGGCACCGCCATAGCGCTTGACCTCGCAAGGAACGGGGCGAACGTCGCCATCAACTACCGCCGCCACGACAAGGAAGCGAAGGACGTGGTCGCGCAAATAGAGAAGATGGGCCGGAAGGGCCTGGCCGTCAAGGCCGATGTGTCGTCCTTCGAAGACGCGCGAAAAATGGTCGCCGAAGTGAAGGACAACTTCGGCGGCATCGACATACTCGTCTGCAACGCCGGCATCAACCGCGACTCGGTCATCTGGAAGATGGAAGAGAAACAGTGGGACGAGGTGATGGCGACCGACCTGAAGGGCACCTTCAACTATTGTCGCGCCGTCGCGCCGCTTTTCCGCGAGCAGAAGAGCGGCAGGATAATCAACATCGCCAGCATCAACGCCCTGCGCGGCAAGTTCGGCCAGACCAACTACTCCGCCGCAAAGGCCGGCGTGGTGGGCCTGAGCAAGGCGCTCGCAAAGGAGTTGGGACGTTCCAACGTCAACGTCAACGTCGTCTGCCCGGGCATGATAGAAACCGAGATGATGGCGAAAATTCCGGAGGAATTCAAGCAAAAGGCCCGTGACGAGACCGTCCTCGGCCGCATCGGCGCGCCTGAAGACGTCGCCTCGGTCGTATCATTCCTCTGCTCCGAAGGCGCCCGCCACATCACCGGCGAAGTCATCAAGGTGGACGGCGGACAGTACATTTAGGGATGCGGGATGAGGGATGAGATGCTAGATACTAGATGCTAAGCGGTCCGACATAAATATTGAGAAATAGGTGCGGATGGGGACTGTCCCAGAATTACCCCTCGGACCCTGACGGGTTCTCGGGGCGAGAACCCGGAACGGGCGGAGCGCAGGCCGCGAAGCGGGGCCTTCTGACTTCTGACTTCTGACTATATTAATAAAGGCCCTTACATGAACGCGATTAACCTTGACGACATCGTTGTAATCAGCGGCGTGCGCACGCCGATAGGCAGGTTCGGCGGCACGCTCAAAGACGTTCCGGTATATGATTTGGGCGCGCACGTCATCAGGCACGCCCTGGCGCGCGTCGGCCTGAAGGGCGAACAGGTGGACCACGTCGTCTTCGGCCACTGCCGCCAGGCGGGCAACGGCCCGAACCCCGCGAGGACCGCCTCCGTGCGTGCCGGCATACCGGTGAGCGTGCCGGTGAACACAATCAATATGGCCTGCCCCAGCGGCATGCGCAGCGTGGCGCTGGCCGCGCAGTCGATACAACTGGGCGAATGTCAGATAGTCGTCGCAGGCGGCATGGACTCGATGAGCACAATACCGTACCTGCTGAAGGGCGCGCGCTGGGAAGGCTTCCGCATGGGACCGAAGACGCTCGAGGACGGCTGGTCCGACAGCATCGACCCGCTTATCGGACAGGGCATGGGCGGTACGGCGGAGAACATCGCCGACAAGTATAAGATACCGCGCGAGGAGATGGACGCCTTTGCGCTGCGCAGCCACCAGAAGGCCGCCGAGGCGAGGACAAGGGGCTGGTTCGACGAGGAAATCGTTCCGTTCACCGTGCCGGCCAGGGGGAAAAAGCCTGAAGTTCTCTTCGACAAAGACGAGACAATCCGCGCGGACACCTCGCTGGAAAAACTGGCAAAACTGCCGCCGGCCTTCCGCGAGGGCGGCAGCGTCACCGCGGGCAATTCATGCGCGATGTCCGACGGCGCGACCGCCGTGGTCGTCACATCGCGCGCGAAGGCGCGGGAGTTGGGCGCACAGCCGCTCTTCTCTCTGGTCTCCCATGCCGCGGCCGCGGTTGACCCCGCCTACATGGGCGAAGGCCCCGGCGTCTCCATACCCCTTGCCCTGGGCAGGGCGAACATGAGACTGAGCGACATGGAACTCATCGAGATAAACGAGGCGTTCGCGTCGCAGGTCCTTGCCAACAAGCGTATGCTCAACTGTGACGAGGAAAGACTGAACGTCCACGGCGGCGCGATAGCGCTCGGCCACCCGACCGGCATAAGCGGCGCGCGTATCATGGTTACTCTCTACAACGCGCTCAGAATCCGCGACAGGGAAATCGGCATCGCCGCCATCTGCGGCGGCGGCGGCACAACGTCCGCCATAATCATCAGGCGGGAAAAATAGGAATTCAGTTGCAGAGTAGCAGAGAGACAAAGTGCTGAACCGCATTTCTCGCCAGGATTTTGTCG
>JAUXGI010000108.1 GCA_030622295.1 Planctomycetota bacterium | reverse complement strand
TACTTCACGCTAGACTGTACCTGATGCTGATTGGACCGCATTTCTCACCACGGGTGATACGAGGCTCGTGGAGTCAGACCCCCGATTCGCCAAACGGCAACGGGCGAGGGGGTCAGACGCTGAGGAGGAGCGAAGCGACGGGAAAGGGTCTGACCCCCGACAGGTACTAATCAGCAGCGGATGGAGCCGAGTTTTGCCGGAATCTAACGAGAAAATCTGCCCTGCGTGCTGGGCGAGGAACTCCGCCGACATGGACGTGTGCCGCGCCTGTGGAGCGTCGCTGGCCGGCGTCGTCGCCGGCACGCACATGGAAGGTCCGCAGCCGGCCGGTGAGACTCAGCCTGTCTCTCCCCTCTCTCCCCCGTCCGGCGCAGGCGGCGCCGACCAGCCGCCGAAGGCTGACAATGCGGATACGGAAACGCAGTTGCTGGCCGAGCGATATCGCCTCGTTTACGAAATCGCCCGCGGCGGCATGGGCATCGTGTACTTGGCGGAAGACACCTACCTGGACAACCTGCGCGTCGCAATCAAACTCCTGGCCGCCAGTCTCTCGCCGGACCTCCAGGCCGAAAAGCGCCTCAAGCGTGAGGCGCGGACGGCAATGCAATTGTCACACGCGGGCATAATGCGGCTCTACTCGTTTGACCAGCATCAGGGACAGAGTTTCCTGGTCATGGAATACATCAACGGTCCAACGCTGGAAGGACTGACCGAGGGGCGCGGGCGACTGACACCGGCGGAGGTGGCGCTCTTTATGGGCCCGACGTGTGAAGCGCTGGATTACGCGCACAGCCAGGACGTGGTCCACCGGGATATAAAGCCGGCCAACATCATGCTGACACTGCCGCCCGACTCGCCCTTTGCTTCCCAAAAGGGGCGTCGGCGGAAGAAGTCCTCCACAGGCTCCTCCAGCCAGACGGCAACTCTGGACGGGTCTGGAGCGACCGCCACCCCTCCGGAGCCCGCTCCACCACGCGCACAGGAGAATGACAAGGCAAAGCCGCTGTCGGAATTCACCATCGAAGACGGGCGGAGCGCCGGAGTCAAGATATGCGACTTCGGCATCGCACAGCAGTTGCGCCAGACGATGACCCGCCTTACCGGCACCAGCCTGATAGGCTCGCCGGTGTACATGTCGCCGGAGCAACTGGAGGGCGCGAAAGTCGACCATCACACGGACATATACTCCCTGGGCGTATCCGTATACGAGATGCACACCGGGGAGTTGCCTTTCGACGGGCCGATGCACAGCCTGACCTACCAGATAATGGAGAAGGACCCGCCGCCGGTGAAGGGTGTGGACAAGATGCTCAGCGACGTCGTGCTGAAGTCTATGGCGAAGGCCCCCCGTGACCGCTGGCAGACCTGCATGGAGTTCGCCCGTGCGCTGGAAGACGCTGTGGCGGGTAAGGTCACACAGATTTCCGTGCCGGAGACGACATACGGTCGTCGCGCCAGAGCGATGAAGGAGGGCACGCACCTGTCGTCCGATGTGGCTGCACGCAGAACCGCCCCGAAAAGAACCAGGCTGACCGACAGGCGCGTGGCGGACATCCGCGTGGCCAAACTGAGTTTCGAGGAGAAACTGTATGACAAGACGCTGGAGGAGATGAAGCAGTTCAGGCTGCTCCACGGCGAGTCGGACGAGTTGCTGACGTTCGCGGCGCAGTGCGTCGATACCCTCGTGCAGAGGCGGGCCTTCGCCCAGGCGCACGATTTCTGTCAGTTCGTCCTGCTGATAGACGAGGAGAACCCCAATGTCTACCTGACGCTGGGGCGTATCCAGCGAGTGCTGGGCCGCACGACCGACGCGGAAAGAAATCTGCGCCTGGCCATGATGTACGGCGCGGACGAGAACGTGATTGAAAAGGAGTTGCGCGGGACGCTGTCGGAGTTGCGCGAGATAGGCGAGGAGATGGGCGGAGCCGTGAAGGTCCTCCACATCACCCCCGCGCGGATAGGCGGCTATGTCGGGGGAGAACTCTTTGCCGTGGGCCTCTCCTTTATAATCTCGATACTGCTGTCCAGCCCGTTTCACGGACAGGGTCGCTACATCGCCTCTTATCTTGTGAGCGGCGTGGTACTGGCCGCCCTGGCGGGAGCCGCGAACCTTCTGCTCACGACCGTTTTCGCCGGCCCGTTCGACCAACTGAGCAAGAGAAGCGGCCTGGTCAAAACATACCTCGCCGGACACGGTTATGCCGTGGGGCTGCTCGGCATTGCAGCCCTGGGCATTCTGGCGTGGTTACTTTCGAGCGCCCTTTTCGCCGGCCGGATGGACGACTCCCCCGCAGCGTTCGCACTGATTTTCGGCACCGCCATGTGGCTCGGCTCCGTGCTCTACTCATGGTTCGTCGTTTACAACGCCCTGAGCCGGAAACAGTTCAGCGGCAAAAATTAGGGTCAGGTACCATTTTTTTATTTCCCTTACTTCCTGCTATACATAGAGATAAATTAGGGACAGGTCACCCCTAAAAAATAGTACCTGACCCTAATTTTTTAAGGAGGACACAATGACATCATTGAAGCGCATGGCAGCACATCTCTTTGAACGTTATCCTCACAACCCCATCCTCCAGGCGCGCGATTGGCCCTACCCCGTTATCAGCGTGTTCAACGCGGCCGCAACCACGGTGGACGGCGAAACGCTTCTGCTGGTAAGGGTCGAAGACAGGACCGGCATGTCGCACCTGTGCGCCGCGCGCAGCAAGGACGGCATACAGGACTGGCGCATTGACCCCCACCCCACCATGTCCGCGGAGCCCGATGAACACCCCGAAGAACTGTGGGGCATAGAAGACCCGCGAATCGTGTGGCTCGAAGAACTCCAAAAATGGAGCGTCACATACGTCGCCTACTCCGAGGGCGGCCCGCTCGTGTCGCTGGCCCTCACGGAAGACTTCAAAACCTTCAAGCGGCTGGGGCCGGTCATGACGCCGGACGACAAGGACGCCTCGCTCCTCCATCGCAAGATAGACGGACGCTGGGCGATGATTCACCGGCCCATCTCCCCCGGCGGACAGGCGCACATGTGGATTTCATACTCGCCCGACTTGAAGCACTGGGGCGACCACAAGTTGCTCCTCACAGCCAGGCGCGGCGGCTGGTGGGACGCCAACAAGATAGGCCTGTGCCCCCCGCCCATCGAGACGAAAGAAGGATGGCTGATACTTTACCACGGAGTGAGAAATACGGCCTCCGGCTGCCTGTACCGCCTGGGACTGGCGCTGCTCGACAGGGACGACCCCTGCAAGATCCTGCGTCGAAGCGACGACTGGGTATTCGGCCCGTACGAGTTGTACGAACGCGCCGGGGACGTACATGACGTTGTCTTCCCCTGCGGCTGGGTGCTCGACGAGCGGACCGGCCGCATACGCCTGTACTACGGCGCCGCCGACACAACCCTGGCGCTGGCCACCGCCGATATAAACGAAATCCTCGACTACCTCATGCAATGCCCCAGGGGCAGCGGCGCCGAAATCCAAACAGACAAAGAGGGCCGCCGCCAAACCATTATCCGCGAGACCGTAATAATAAAACATGCGGATTTAAAAGAATAAGAAAGGGCAGCCGAAGGCTGCCGGGCAAGGGCAAGGGCAAGGAACGGTTTCAAGTTTCAGGCAAGATGGTGAAAGACTTCAGGTCACTTGAAACTTGAAATCCGCCTCAGGCGGATGAAACCTGAAACTGGTCTTCCCTTTCCTACTCTCCTACTTTCCTACTACCTACTTTCTTGTCCCTTTCCTACTCTCCTACTTTCCTACTGCCTACTTTCTTGTCCCTCTCCTACCCTCCTACTTTCCTACTACCTACTGTTAATAGCCTTTTTCGGCTTCCTCGGGCGACTTGTCGATGTTCTTCGCCCAGGTGTAGAAGCAGCCTCTGCCTTCACCGAGCAGGAAGTTTCGCACCAGGTATGCCTTCAGGCGGGTCTTCTTGCCCAGCAGTTCGTGTACTCGCTCGCATACGCCTTGCTCGATGTGGTCTTCGGCCCCTTCAGGCAGGGTGTTATTGGCCCATTTTTCCAGCGACAGCCAGTACGCCTGTATGGCCGATTCGCGCGGGACGCGGCTGTGGCAGTAGAGCATGTTCCACTGCAGGCGGCCGATGTTGGCGATGACGCCTTCCTGCAACTCGCGGAAGTTCCACTGGCACGGCGCGCATGACCACTGCCTGAGCCAATCGACGAAGGCCGTCGGCTCCTCGACCTTCTCGTCTATCTCTTCCTCCCATCCCACCACCTGCTGGGAGGGGGGCTCCAGGTCATAGTAGTACCCTCCTCCTTCCATGTCGTAGAGGTCGTAAAAGTCTACTACCTTCAGTTCACCCGGGGGTACAGGGTCATCGGAGATAACGTTGAACGTGGTCCGCCAGCGGAACGAGGTAATGAGTTTGTGCATGTAGCGCTTGAGCAGCGGGAACTTGGCGGGATGGCGCTCCGGGCGGATGAGGTCGATTATCCTCTGCACGCCTTCCTTCGCAAGACTGCGCGTTTCGACTATCTCAGCCGGGTCATCCCTGCGCAGCCAGGAGCGTATGCCCACCACGATCTCGTTAAGGTGCTTCCACCATTGGTCGTTAATCTGTGTGCCCGTTCTCATCAGCCCGGCATGGCCGGCGTCGATGGACTTCAGGACGTTCTCCAGGTTCTCGGGGAAGTCGTACCTGTGGGCGCAGCAGCCGGTCGCCATGGTAATCAGATTGGGGGTATCTTTAGGCAATTCCTCGAAGTGCTTTGCCATCAGCCGGGCATGCTTCGTTATCTGGCGTGCGGCCAGGCCGCCCTCGCTCTTGCCCGGCCCTGCCGGCCCGAGCAGTTCGTCGTATCTCAGGCGTCTTCCCTGAAGGTATTGCGCTTCCTTAGAAATGCCGACCTCCTGCGTCGGCACCGTCCCCTCTGTTAAAGACATGGCTCCACCTCCAAAACGGTTCAGGGGGCCCACAGACTGCGGGCACCCGTGTCTTTTTTTCCGGCCGGGGCCAGATAAGTCAAAATCCAGTCCAACCGTCCCTACACCGGGGAAACGGCAGAACCGGACTTTAGCCCCCTCGGAAGTTGTTCGCAGCCTTGTTGCTATCAAGGCCGGGCATGATTATAGGCAAATCTCCCGTGCCGCGTCAAGTTTTTCTGAAAAAACTGAAAAATTCCTCATCCCACGTCCAACCGTGCTTTTCTCCAGAATTTGGGGGGACGGAGTCGGCAGCCGGCATCTGCAATCCAATATAGCCGCAGAGTCCCAGAGACGCAGAGAAAAAACAGTAGGAGAGTAGGAAGTAGGAGGGTAGGAGAGGGAAGACCAGTTTCAGGTTTCAGGTTTCATCCGCCTGAGGCGGATTTCAAGTTTCAAGTGACCTGAAGTCTTTCACCATCTTGTCTGAAACTTGAAACTTGAAACCTGATACTTGAAACCGTTCCTTGCCCTTGCCCCTTGCCCCTTGCCCTTGCCCCTTGCCCCTTGC
>JAUXGI010000334.1 GCA_030622295.1 Planctomycetota bacterium | reverse complement strand
GAACGTGGTCAGGGCGGCGGGCGTGGGATTCCGGATGACCGTGGAGGAAATCATACACGTCATCAGGACGGCCGGCTTTGCTCCCGCTCAGAGAGATACCCTCTACAACCTGTTGCGCACGTTTTGAGAAAATCCTTTCCCTTACTGTGTCATTTTGATAATCTCTCCCCGATTGCTGATGTTGAAACAGAATAGAAGCGAGGATAGGTGACGATGCCGGAACAGGTTAACCCGCAGAACGGCCTCGATTCAACGTCCGACAAAGGCCGAACTGACAACTCCGAGCTCATCGCAAAGAGAGAGGCGACACGAGCCATCGCCCGCCGCAGAGTGATTGGTCGCATCTACGGCATCTTCGTTATCGTTGAGGGAGCGCTGGGGTTGATTGCGTTCGGGCTTGTCCTGCAATTGTGGGCACAGGAGACATGGCAGCGCAGGGTCGAGGTGTATGGTTCTGCATATGACTTCATATACGAAGTGGAGTCGACCGGTTCCGCCCTTCTGGCGATTCTCTGCCTCCTTATTATCATGTCGGGAATAGGACTTCTAAAGAGAGAGCGGTGGGCGATTTACTGCACGCGCACAGGTGGACTGGTGATGTTCGTCGTGTCATGCTGGCTTTTGCTTGTCCGCAACTCCCTCTGGCGGGGAATCGAGGAGAGTTTCTCGCGGAACATTCCCAGCCTCATTATCAAGGTCGTCCTGATTCTTGTTGTCACACTCCCGCTGATAATCCCTCCACATATTCCCGCCATAAGGGATTCCACCGCGCCCGGTCGGCGTCGGCGGCGTGTTCAGCCGGAAGTGGGCTGGCCGGGTTTGCCAAACGGAGGGCAGCCCCCTCCCGTCGCCGGTCACAGGGGGGACTCTTGCTCCCGCGGCCGGCCCGACCCGCAGGCCGGGAGCCTTGACAGGAAGCAAAGCGAATGGAAGAATACGCGGCCGTATCTTGTGATGCTTACCTTACGTCCGAAGGCTGCTGACCGGTCGACAGATTGGGACTTGCAACGGATGCGAATTCGCGACCATTTTCTCATAGCAATCAAATCACTGCTCCGCAGGCCGTGGCGCTCGCTGGTAGTGGTGCAGGGCGTCATCTGGGGCGTGGCGCTGACGGTCTTCCCGGCGTCCCTGCGCGAGGGCGCTCGGGACCAGGCGCGCCTCAGGGCTGAAGAATTCGGCATCGACCGCATAAGCATTCAACTGCACCATGAGGGTTCGGGGGATGCTCTGACGCTCGAGGATTGCGACGCGATTCGCTCGGCTTTCGGCCCCTCGAGCAATGCGCTGCCGGCGAGGCGCGTGGTTGCGTGCGCGCCGCTGGTCGTCGAAAGGGACCTCATGGTCGGCGTTGTCAGCGGCCCGAAACCCATCACGACGGATATGCTGCTCACCACGCCCGAAGCGCAGGATGCGCGGTCTTTCCATGTCGCGCGGGGCAGGTATATAACCCCCGATGACATAGAATGCAATCGCAGGGTGTGCGTTCTGGAAGCCCTGGCGGCGGCGGCGCTGTTCGGTCGGGCAGACCCCCTGGGCAAAACGGTCGTTGTCCGCCAGTGGTTGAAAACCGAGTATCTGGAAGTCGTGGGCGTGATGGAAAAAAGAAGCGAAGAGCGCCTCGGCACCGACGACTACGGTTTCAGGAACCGAGGCGACAACAGCGTTGTGGAGCGCTTTACAAAACCCATGGGTCTCAAGCGCCCCGAACAGAGGTGGAAACGGTCCGAAATGGCGGTGCATGCCCCCCTGGTGCCGGAGAAGGGCGCAAACACGAAGGTGGACTGGATTCTCCTCCGCGCCGCACGCGCCGACAAGACGGTCGAACTCAAGAAAGCCGTGAACGACCTGCTCGTCGAACGCGGCCACACAGTGGCCATATACGGCAACCTTTTTTACCCGATGCTGATTGAGAGCGAACAGCACACCTACGGCGTGCTCTACCTGGCGATAATGCTGACATGTCTGCTGATGAGCGGACTGGCGATAGTGAATACGATGCTGATAGCCATAATGGAACGCTCGCGCGAGATAGCGATACGCCGCACCGAAGGCGCTCGCAGGTGGCACATAGCGGCGCAGTTCGTGCTTGAAAGCGCCATAATGTGCGCAATCGGGGCGGTAGTTGGCTTGCCTGTCGGCCTGGGGCTGGCGTGGACGAGTCTGCTTTTGAGCCCGCGCCAGCACGCTCTCAGCGCTATCGGGCTGCCGTGGGGAATACTGTTGCCGGCGCTCGCAGCGGCCCTGGCCGTTGGTGTGCTGGCGGGGGCGCTGCCCGCCAGAAGGGCCGCATCCATCGACCCCGTTGTTATCCTGAGCAGAAATGCCTGATGAGAATTTCCGTATTTCAACTCATGGGAATCGCCCTCAGGTCCCTGCGCAAGAATACCCTGCGCACGTTCCCTCTCTGCCTGACCACGGCCATAGGCATCGCCGCTGTCGTCTCCACCGTATCGGTGG
>JAUXGI010000101.1 GCA_030622295.1 Planctomycetota bacterium | reverse complement strand
GGCTCGGGGAGTCAGACCCTTTCCCGTCGCCCCGACAAGTCGGGGCTCCTCCTCAGCCCCTCCTTCGTCGGGATAAACTCCTGACCCCCTCGCCGATCCGCCTCAGGGGCCACCGGGAAAGGCCGCCGGGAGAAACGTCTTGAACTTGATGATCAGCCAACCCCGCTACATGCCCGCCATGAACTACGTCCAGCGCATGTCGCTGTGCGATGTCATGGTCTATCTTGACAGCGTGCAGTATTCCTCTCGGGACTGGGAAAACCGCAACAAAATCAAGACCGCGCAGGGCTGGATGTGGCTCAGCGTGCCCGTCGCACACGGCGGCGGCAGGCAACTCATAAAAGATGCGCGCATCGACAACTCTTTTCAGTGGCGGCGTAAACATATCTGCTCCATCCGGCAGTGGTACCGCAGGGCGCCGTACTTTCAGCGGTATTTCCCCCCATCGAGCGAATCCTGAACAGACGCCATGAGTTCCTGCTTGACCTGAACCATGCGGTAACGGATTTCCTGGCGGCCGAACTGAAGGTCGAGTGCGGATTCGAACTCGCCTCGGAACTCGGCGTCACGGGGAGCGGCCAGGGACTGCTCGTTGCCATCTGCAGCCGCCTCGGCGCGGACACCTACGTCTCAGGCCCGCTGGGACGTGACTACATCGACGACGAAGAGTTCAGGGCCGCGGGAATCGAACTCTACTACCACGAATACGACCATCCCGCATACCCGCAGTTATTCGACGGCTTTCAGCCGTATATGTCCGCCATAGACCTGCTGTTCAACTGCGGCGACGAAAGTTTCGGAATCATGTCTCAGGGAAACGCAACCAGGGAGGAAGTCCGTGAACGTTCTTGTAGTGGCAGCACATCCCGGCGATGAAATACTCGGCCCCGGCGGGACCATTGCCAGGCACGTCGAGGAGGGCGACCTCGTTTACACAATCCTTCTGGGCGAGGGGATAACCAGCCGCCGCGAGGAAGACGGCGTGGCGCCCACCGCCGAACTGATAAGCCTCAAGCAGAACGCCATGGAGGCCGCCGGCATCATCGGCATCGAAAAGATATTCTTCTTCGACTTCTCCGACAACAAGTTCGACACGGTGCCCCGGCTGCGAATCATAAAGGCGATTGAATCCGTGAAGGAGGAAATCCAGCCTGAGGTCATATACACACATCACCGCAACGACCTGAGCATTGACCACAGGATAACCTTCGATGCCGTACTAACCGCCTTTCGACCACTGGCGGGCGAGACGGCCCGGCGCATCCTCTCCTTTCCTGTGCCGTCCTCGACCGAATGGTACGCGCCCGCCGGCGAGACCGCGTTTACGCCGAACGTATTCATCGATGTAAGCGCGACCTTCGGGAAGAAGATAGACGCCATGAAGGCATACAAGGGCGAGATACGCGAATATCCGCATCCCCGCTCGCCGGAGGCGCTTGAAACCATCGCAAAGACGTGGGGGCTCACGGTCGGCATGAACTACGTGGAGCCGTTTGCCCTGGTGAGGGAACTGCAGCCGTGACGGATCGCCGTGATACATTTGATATAGGAAACAGGCGTATCGGCGGAGGGCGTATGTTCGTCATCGCCGAAATAGGCACAAACCACGACGGTTCGCTTGAGAAGGCCGAAGAGATGATACAGGCCGCCGCGGAGGGAGGCGCGGACGCCGTGAAGTTTCAACACTTCAAGGCGGATGAAATGTATCCGCCGAACATCGGCATGGTCGATGTCCCCGGCGGGCGGATAGACTTTATGAAATACCTCCGCCGAACCGAGATGCCCACCGCGTGGCTGCCGGAACTCAGGGCGAAATCCGAAAGATACGGCGTCGAGTTCATGGTGTCGCCCTTTGACATCGAGTGCGTCAGACAACTCGACGAGTGCGGCGTGGCGGCGTTCAAGGTGGCGTCGGCCGAGGTGACACACCTGCCGATGCTGGAGGCCATTGCGAAGACCGGAAGACCGGTCGTCATGTCGACCGGCTTCAGCACTCTGGCCGAGGTTGACGAAGCGGTGCGCCGGCTGGAAGGCGGCGGCTGCCGCGATTTGGCGGTATTGCACTGCGTCAGCGCGTATCCCACGCCGCCGGAGGCGTGTAACCTGAACGTCGTGCCGGCCATGAAGAAGATATTCGGCGGCCCGGGCGGGTTTTCGGACCACACCGAGGACCTGTCGGACGTGCCGCGCCTGCTGACGGCCGTCGGCGGAGACGTCATTGAAAAGCACTTCACGCTCAGCAGGACGGAAAAGGGCCCCGACCATCCGTTCGCGGTGGAGCCATCGGAGTTCGCGCGGATGGTGGAGGGAATCCGTGAGATAGAGTCCTGGCCACGGGAGAAGAAGGAACAATTCGTCAAATCAGAGGAGCGCTACGGGCGCATCCTCGGCTGCTCTGTCAAGGGAGTATCGCCGCTGGAGAAAGAGATTTACCCGTGCGAGAAGCGCAGCATCCGGGCACGCCGCAACATCGCCCCCGGCGAGACACTGTCCGCCGAGTCGATTGGAGTGCTGCGCTTCACGCGAAACATAAAGCAGGGGATATCGCCGAGGCACTACCCCCTGCTTCTCGGCAGGAAGGCCCGGCGCGCCGTCGCCGTCGGTGACGGCGTGCAATGGGAGGACATCCTGCCGGAATAAATCAGATAGAAGAAGTACGCTCGGGGCCGTAAAAACAGACACACTGTTGCGGAATCACGATGTAGGGGACGGACTTTAGTCCGTCCCCCGGAACGGCCTTAAGGCCGTTCCCTACAGCCCGCGGTGAGAAATGCGGACTAAAGCCCTCACACGGTATTCAACCCACAGTGTTAAGGTCGACGGAGCACTTAAAGCATTGGCTGTGGAAGGCACAAAACCGAAGGTCGTTCTGTTCTATCCCAAACTGCACGGCGAGGGAATAGAAGAGGCGGCGGACTTCCCGCCGCTGGCATTGCTGGCGGCGGCGAGCATGATAGACCGCTCTCGCTATGACGTGCGCGTCGTGGACCTGCGGTTCGACAACGACCTGGATGACGCCGATGAACTGCTCCGGGACTGCGTGTGCGCGGGCGTGAGCGCGCTCAGCGGCCACCAGATACGGAGCGGTCTTGCCGCGGCGGGGTGCGTCAGGCGGAAAGCCCCGCACGTCCCCATCGTCTGGGGCGGCTGGCACCCGACGCTCTTCCCGGAGCAGACCGCCGCCCACCCCCTTGTGGACGTGGTGGTGCGGGGACAGGGCGAGGTCACATTCCCCGAACTGCTGGAAACGCTGCAGAACGACCGCAACCTGGAATCGGTCAGGGGACTGACGTTCCGAAGGAACGGCTCCATCATTTCGACGGAGGAGAGACCGCTGGCCGACATAAACGAGTTTCCCGAGATTCCGTACGACCTGGTCGATGTCAACCGTTATCTCTCGCCGAACGGGAACGGCGGCGAGAGGTTCATATATTACACATCCAGCGTGGGCTGCCCGCATCGCTGCGGCTTCTGCGTCATCTCGCTCGTTTACAAGCGGCGCTGGTTCGCGCTGTCCGCCGAGAGGGTCGTTGACGAAGTAGAATCCCTTGTAAAACGCTATGGTATTCGCATTATCCAGTTCGCCGATTCCGAGTTTTTCGTCAACAAGCGGCGTGTTTTAGAAATCTGCCGCCTGATGGTAGAGCGCCGTCTGGGTATCAGGTGGAGGGCGCTGCTGCGCTCGGAGATGCTCAGCCGCTACACCGAGGATGAACTCAATCTGCTCAAGGAAAGCGGCTGCGACCAGTTGATTTTCGGCGTGGAAACCGGCTCGCAGCGCGTCTCCGAAATCATACACAAGGACAACAGGGTCGAAGACGCGATAGAGTCCGCGAAGAGATGCGCCTACATGGGCGTGGAGGGACATTATGCGTTCGTCTTCGGCTTTCCCGGGGAGAAGCGCGAGGACATGATGGCGAGTTTCGACCTTATAGCGAAGTTGAAGGAGATAGACCCCAACTGCCTCATACCGATGTACTTCTACCACCCGGACCCGTCCACCCCTCTGTACGCGAAAGCGGAGGAGATGGGCCTCAGTCCCCCGAAGGACCTCGAGGAGTGGGGCGGGGTCGATTACAACATAAAGGAGGCGTGGGCGCCGTGGATAACGGACTCATACGTCGACCTGGTGAAGCGCGCGGTGGTCTTCTACCTGCCCGCCGCATACCCGGCCGACATAACGCGCGGCACGCTGACACACATGAAGTCAAAGATGGAAAAGGGCTGGAAGAAATATCTCTTCCGTCTGCTCCATCACATGGCGAAGTTGCGCGTGAAGAGACGCTTCTACCGTTTCCCGATTGAGTGGCGGATATACAATCTTCTCCACAGACGCACATACAGGTGAAACATGCCGCGAACAGTGGCGATAGTCCAGGCACGCATGGGCAGCGACCGCCTGCCGGGCAAGGCGCTCAAGCCCGTCCTCGGCAGGCCGTTGCTGGAATATCTCATCAGGCAACTGAGGTACTGCGAGCGGCTTGACGACATCGTGATTGCAACCTCGGACCTGCCGCGTGACGACGCGATAGAAGAAGTCGTATGCCGGCTCGGCGGCAGCGTTTTCCGCGGCTCGGAACTCGACGTGCTCGACAGGTACCGGGGGGCGGCGGCGGCCTGCGATGCGGACCGTGTCGTTCGCATAACGGCGGACTGCCCGCTGATGTGCCCCACGGTCGTGGACCGCACCGTTGACGACCACGCCGCGAGCGGCTGCGACTATACGATGAACGACGTGCCGGGGACGCTGCCGCGCGGCTACGACGTCGAGGTCTTCTCGCGGGACACGCTGAACAAGACCCACGGGATTGCCCGAAGGACCGCGGACCGCGAGCACGTGACCTATTACGTCTATACGCATCCGGAAGAGTTCAGCATCAACCGCTTCCGCGATGCCGCGTTTCCGCGTTTTCCGACCGACAGGCTGTGCGTGGACACGCAGGCGGACTTCGAGGCAGTGAAGGCCGTCATTGAGAACGTATATGACGACGGCCGTTATATGCATCACACGGACGTGCTCGAGTTCCTGGATGCGAATCCCGAGATAGTCCGGATAAACTCCGGCGTCGCACAGAAAGGCATCAACAAGGCGGACCTGCAGGCATGGCGAGTTCAAATGGAATAGCGGTGGCATTTCGCGTGGACGGCAGCGCCGATATCGGCATGGGTCATGTCGTGCGCTGTCTGTCTCTTGCGTCGCAGGTTCGCAGCAGGGTGACGCCGCGCATATATTTCATAATGCGCAATTACGACGCCGCCGTGGACAAGGTGGTGGAAGAGGGATACACGGTCCTGACGCTTCCGCGCGACCTGGAACGATTGGACGAGATAAGGCAGATGGACGAGATGGTGGAGCGCAAGTCGGTCTCGGTCCTGGTGCTGGATACGCCGGACGCGGACAGGAGCCTTGTCGCCCCGTTCCGCGAGAAGAAACTCAAGGTTGCGGTGATTGACGACCTCGGCGGGAGAGCGTTCGGTGCGGACCTGCTGATAAACGGCAGCGCAGTCGAGCGGTTCACGACCTATCCCCCGCAAGCCGCCGACAAGATGCTCATAGGACCGCGCTACATGAT
>JAUXGI010000041.1 GCA_030622295.1 Planctomycetota bacterium | reverse complement strand
CGCTCGGGGCAGGCTCGGGGTCGCCGGGCGCGCCCCCGTCGTTATCAGGATTTGTCTGCTTCGGGGTTTTGCCGTCTGCCCTGTTGTCCCCGTCATTCTCGCTGTCGTCAATGGGCTCGGCGTCCTGGTCCAGAATCATCTCGATGAGGTCGTCGAGATTCCGGATAATTCTGCGCTCGTCTTCCTGCACTTCCGGGCCGACGTTTCCACGCGGTAGATGCTCTTTCCAGAGTTCGCTCATGAGTTCACGCGCTTCCTTCAGGAGTTCCAGGCCGCTCCTTTGCTCTTTCTGACAGCAACAGCCACAGGAAACGGCATACGCCCTGCCGCCCAGCGCGAATGTCGCGCAAACTGCTATCACAACAAATGTTATTGAATACTTCATGATTTCACCTCCTGGTGGTTGGTCTCCCTGATTGCGCGCATCGCGCACAAACGAAACCTAAGCAGGTGTCCATAATAAATGAACGGTTTGTGCGGGCCGGGGGTCAGACCCTTCCCGTCGTCCGCCTCAGGCGGACTCCTCCTCAGCGTCTGACCCCCTGGCCGTCCCAAGTTTGGAGTTCAATAGTTCAAAATTAATGGACACCTGTTTAGAGAGGGCTGACCCCTTTTGGTTTCGTTTGCGGCTCCCCGTCAGTCGGTCTTCTTGAGATGTTCAATGAGTTCACGGGTGAGTTCCTCGATGCGGGCCTGTTTGCTTGCCAGGCGTTTGCTGAGGTTTAACTTGAGTTCCACAGCCGAACGCTTCATCCTTTCCCTCTCCGCCGGGGACAGGCTGCGGTTGGCGCCAATCGCGGCGATTCGACGCCTGTGCGCCTCGGCGAGTTGCGATGTCTGGAACTTCACCTCCAGTTGCATTCTCCTGAGCAACTTCACCTCCGCCAGGGCGGGCAGGTTCTCGGTGCGACGGTTCCTCGGTTTGTCGGGTTTGGAAGGCCCGGGTTGGCCGCCGGAGCCGGAGCGCTTATACTTTTCCCTGAGCGTTTCCAGGTTAATGTGCACAGCATGGAGGAGCCTCTGGAGGTCGCGCAGGATGTCCGCTTCAACAATCTGCGTCTCCTTGCCCACGTCCAGGTTCTTCAGTTTCTCCACCACGGCGCGCATGTCGTCGCGGATCATGTCCAGCGTTTTCGAAAAGACGAACTTGCCTTCATCGCGGAGAATCTTGGCCATTTTGCGGGTCATAAAGGCGAGGTCGGACTGCCTGCCGCGGGCGCTGTCTATCTTGTGGCGCATGACGCGACCGAAGGCAAACCTGCGCCCGGGGTTCTTCTCTTCGAAGGCGCTGCGCTCTGCGCCCGCGAACACGGTCGCGGCATTAATCGCCTCCTGCTCCTTTATCATCGCCTTGAGCGACTCCTCGACGTTTATCAGGTTCTTCATCGTATCGCGGAACGCCTGGCGTTCCTCAAGGTCTTTGATTGCATCGCGGACGGCGTCGCGGGCGTCCTTCTGGTCCGCGGACGCTCCGCCGGCACCGTCAGGGCAGCCGTTTGAGCCACCGTTCTTCACGGCCTTGCTCATCTTGCCGGCGGCGCTGCGACTCTTGGCCGCGGCTCTGGCCAGGCTGGAACTCGCGGCGGGACACGAAATCCCGGGCTTTCCCGCCTCACGACTCAGTCTTTTCAGCCTGCCCGCAATGTCTTTCTCGCGTTCCAGATGCTCGTCGAGGTCGGGATCGGGTTCGCCGATTCCCCGGTTACCGACGTCGTTTTCCTCCATATAACGAAAAACTCTGCGGACTTTTTCGATGAAAACCTTGCCTCTCTTAATCTCTCCTTCGATGTCGATGTCGATGTCGCGCTTCCTGCCGGTCAGGAGCCGTTCAATTTCCCCGAGGGCCGTGTCAACCTTGCGGCACTCGATAATGGCGTCAAATTCGCATCCTTTCTGCATGAATGTCATCATAGTTTTCATCTTTTCGGCAATGTCGGCGCTCCTGGCGTACTCGATGGCCGCAAGCGCACGCGCTGTCGCCTCGGGGTCCCCGGTCCGATGCGTCCTGACGAATGTCTCGAGCAGCATCAGGAAGTCCTCGTACTCGTCGAGCAACGCCTTCTGCTGCTTGGAGAGCCTGGAATAGTCCGCACCGGGCTTGTTTTCCGGGGTCGACCATACGGCGGGCTGGAATATGACCGCGCAGATAAGCGCGATGACGGTGGTTGTTATTAGACGTTTCATGGCGAGCCTCCTTTAAATTGGGAACGAGAATTGTACGAGCCCGGGACAGTTTTCAACCACCATATACAACCGGTGAGTCACGGTAAGGTTCATTAAAATCCGGGATTTTTCGGCAAAAAGGCGTGGCAAAAAAAGCGCCAGTCACCTTTTGGGAGGCGACTGACGCTCCGGCGGCTCTTGATTAGGGGTGGTGAGGTTTATTCTTCGGCGGGTTCTTCTCCGTGATTGGTGTCGGATTCGCCTTCGGCCCCGGCCTCGTCGGCTTCAGTCTCCCCCTCGTCCCTGGGGCCGAATGCCATCCATCCCAGACTCTCCAACGCGCTTTTCAGGGCTTCATCGTCCAGGTTCATCTCCACCACAATCTTCTTGTCGCTCGAGAGGAAGCCCGGTCTGATATCGGCGGCCTGAAGGATGTCTTTCAACTCTACGTTTTCCAACGCCGCCACCAACTTCTCGCGCAACACTTTCAACGCCGCTTTCATGAAGTCGACGGCCGTCTCGGTTGTACATTCACACTCCACCGTGATTTCGGCGGCATTCTCGGGAACAAGTTCCGTCTCCTTTCCAAAGCCGATTCGCAGAGAAACGGACTGCACGTACTGGAGCATCATTTCCTCGGGGTCTTTGCTCTCGGCGAATTTCTTCCGCCGCTCTTCGCTCAGAAACGCCAGACCCCATACCGTAGATTCCGAACCCAGGTCCGGGTTGCGCAGGGCGTCAACCCTTTCCATTATCTCTTCGTTCTTTCCGAGGCCCTTGTCCGTGTCTTTTTCTCTGTCTGCGTACTCCCTTGCCTCTTTTTCAGAGAGCGTGAACGCGATGGCGCCCTTGAGTTGCACGGCATAGACGGCCTCGCCCTTCCGGAACAGGTCGGCAAACCTGTAAATTTTCCCGCCCTCATAGTCCATCTCCTTGACCCTGTCCGCGCCTATCTTGCCGCGTATCCTTTCCCGGGTGTAGTCCAGGTTGACCCTCCCGACGACCAGCGCCGACGTGTCGTCGTGCGCGGCGTCGAGGTTTCGCTTAACCAGGATTATCTCTTTGACCTGGCCCTCGGCCTCCTCGTCTTTCTCCCTGTACGGATACAGTTCCGCCGTTTTCAGAAACAGCATGAACTCGTCGTAAGAGTCGATGCGCTTCAGGATGCTCTCTTCCATGACCTTGAAAGCCTTGGCCTCAAGCAGGCCCTTCACATCCACCCGGACCACGAGCGCCAGGTCCTTCGGCAACAGGGCCTTCAGGTCGACTCCTCCATCCGCCGCAAGCGAATGCGAGGCGAAAACCACCAGCCCCGCCAGCACCGTCGAAAGCATTATTGAAAACCTGTTCTTCATAATAGACTCTCCGCAGAATCTGTTAACCTTCCTCGTTCTCTTTGGATTCACCGAGCGCCTGGCGGTCCTTCTCCACGGCTCGGTCGATTATTTTACATATCTCGACTGATTTTTCTATGGACTCGTCGAGATGAAATGTAATCCTGGGCATGGTCCGCAGTTTTATTGCGCGGCTTGCCTCGCGCTGGACAAAGCCGCTGGCGTGCCGCAGGGCGCTCATCGTCTTGCCCTTCTCCTTCTTGCCGCCTAAGACCGATACGGAAATCTTCGCGGACGTGCAGTCGGGCGACAACTCCACCTTCGTGACGGAGACGAAGCCCATGCGAGGGTCTCCCAACCTGTTCTGGATTACGTCGCTCACCTCGCGCAGGAGCATTGATTCAAGCCTTGCTATGCGTCGCTCGGAAGCCATGATGTCACAAAATCTCCTGCCTGGCGCTGGACAGTTCACATCCGCGAAAAAGGTTCGTGAAGTTTACGACCTTTGTAAGTACGCTCTCTATGTGCCGCTTATCGTTGCTCACCACCGCCACGCCGATGACAGCCTGCTGCACGCGGTCCTGCCCGTCGACTTCGGCCACCGACACCTCAAACCGATTCCGCAGCCTGTCCTTCAGGCTCTTGACGAAGCGGCGCTTGTCCTTGAGGCTTTGCGAGCCCCGCAGCAGAATCGACATTTCAACCGTGCCTACCAGCATGTCCTCACTCCCTCATTGTACGTTGTAAAGTTCGCAGTATATCACATTCCTCTTCCCCGCTCCAGCGATTTTTCGGCGCGGGGAGCATCCGCAGAGAAAAGGGGGTCAAACACCGCTTTGACATTCATCCTGCAAGAGGCTAAAATCCTCCACCGTGGAACGTGACCGTTCACCCTTCTCGACGGAGAACCGTGGGGTTTCCCGAATACAGGCCCAGACGACTGCGGCGCAATGAAAACCTCCGCCGCCTGCTGCGTGAAACGACGCCCGGCGTCGACGACCTCATCATGCCTCTCTTCGTGCGGCACGGCTCGGGCGTGCGAAAAGAAATAGAGTCCATGCCCGGCCAATACCAACTCTCGCCCGACACACTGGTGGAGAAAGTCGCGCGGATAGCGCAAGCCCGCATCCCGGCAGTCATCCTCTTCGGCATACCCGGGCATAAAGACGCCGAAGGGAGCGAGGCATACTCCGACGACGGCGTGGTCCAGCAGTCCATCCGAGCCGTCAAGGAGGCGAAGATTGACGTTCTCGTGATTGCCGACGTGTGCCTGTGCGGGTATACGGAGCACGGCCACTGCGGCATCGTCGTCGATGGCGAGGTGGACAACGACCGCACGCTCGAATATCTTGCGAAGTCGGCGCTGAGTTTCGCGCGCGCCGGCGCAGACGTCGTGGCCCCGAGCGACATGATGGACGGGCGGGTTCAGGCCGTACGCGAGGCGCTGGATGAAAGCGGCTTCACGGGTGTCCCCATAATGTCGTACGCGGCAAAATTCGCATCCGCGTTCTACGGGCCTTTCCGCGACGCCGCGGAGTCGTCTCCGAAGTTCGGGGACCGCAGGTCCTACCAGATGGACCCGTCGAACTCCGACGAGGCCATGCGCGAGATAGCCCTTGACATCGCCGAGGGAGCGGACATCGTGATGGTAAAGCCGGCGCTGCCCTACCTGGACGTCATCAGACGCGCCAGGGAGGAATTCCGCCATCCGCTGGCGGCCTACTGCGTCAGCGGCGAGTACGCAATGATTAAGGCCGCCGCGCGGAACGGGTGGCTGGACGAGAAGGGGGCAGTGATGGAAATGACGGCCGGCATCAAGCGCGCCGGCGCGGACATGATACTGACCTACTGGGCGGAAGACATCGCGAAGTGGCTGAAACAGGGATGAGAATTCCGGGGTTGAGATGTGACCAGCCGGGCAAAACACACACATCGGGTCGGCATGGTTGAGAGGACGCTCAACCTGGTGGCTTTCCTGTTGAGGCAGGACGAGCCCGTGCCCTGGTTCGTCATCCAGTCGCAGGTCAGCGGATACGACGACGAGGGGGCCGGCGAAGCGCCGCATAAACGCGCGCCCTTGCGTGACGGTTCGGGCAGAACGGTGAAAGAGACCGCTCTATACAGAGCCGCGAGAAAGTCAACGGCCGCCCTGCGGCGTTTCGAGAGGGACAAGGAACTCCTCAAATCCCTCGGCATACCCATCGAGTACGTCCCGCACAACGGCGCAGACCCGGGTGGATACTTCATCCGGCGCGAGTCCTTTTTTCTGCCGCCCGTAAGGCTCACATCAAAAGAGCGGATGATTCTGGCCTGTCTCCACACGACCGCCGCTCTGGACGGTTCCAGCCCCGTCCTGGGCGCTCTGCTCTCCGCGCTTCAGAAACTCCGCTTCGACGAGGCGCCGCATGAAGACCGCCCGCCGGACTCGCGCCTCCCCGTGTTCAAACTGGACGCCGTCGCCCGGGCCGACGTGCAGGACAACCTGGCCGCGCTGATAGACGCGGCAAAACAGCACAAGAGGGTCACATTCTTCTATCACAGCATGCACAGGGACGCCGTCGGAGAGCGCACGGTCGAGCCGTACGGCGTATTTCTGCGAGAAGGCAAATGGTATCTCGTCGGCAGGTGCGCCGCCAGACAGGCGACGCGGATGTTCCGCCTGGACAGGATTATGACACAGGTGGAGGTCAACAGGAAGAACCCCGGGTGTCGCGACTTCCAGCGGCCCCGGAATTTCCGCCTCAAGAAATATCTCAACGCCCTTGCGTGGGAGACAGGCCCCGGGCCGGACGCGAAGAAACTCTACGACGCGAAAATCGTCTTCAGTAAAGAGGTGTGGTGGATGGCGCGCGAAGCCGTGGCCGGCGCGCGTTTCCGCATGAGGGCAAAGGACGGAAGCGCCGTCGTCACCATGCCGGTCTACCGCGAGGAGCCGCTTGTCAGGTGGCTCCTGAAGTACGGCGCAAACGCGGTTGTCACCTCGCCCGAGCGCCTGAGGAACCTGATAATAAACACGGTCAAGGACATCAGGAAAAGACACGCATAGCGGAATCCCTTATGGCCCGCGACGATGCAAAAAAGCGATTGAGCAGGATTCTGACGCTCGTGCCGCTCGCCGCAAAACCGGGCGGCGCGGACATGCTCGGACTGTCGGAGTACCTCGGATGCAGCATCGATGAAGTGGTGCGAGACGTGCAAACCCTGATAATGTGCGGCGTGCCGCCATACTCCCCCACGGACTACGTGCAGGCATACGTCGAAGACGGCCGTCTGCACGTCAATTTCCCGGCGCGGTTCAGGAGGCCCGTGCGTCTGTCGGCGGAGGAGCACGCGGCCCTGCAATGCGCCCTGATGCAGGTCGGCGGCCTTGTGCGTCCCGAGGAGGCGGGCGTCGCAAGAGACCTGGTGCGCAAATTCGCGGTCAGCCCCCAGCCCAAAGAGGCCAGAGAAAAAGACTATGTCCACTGCGTCATACAGGTTCGGATACCGGCGAAGAAGCACGCCGTTCTGCAAAAGGCGATAGAAGAACAGAAGGAGATACGCATTGAATATCACTCCCTGCGCAGCGGCACCACGTCGGAGCGGCGCATCCGCCCTTACGCGCTGCTCGCCCGCAGTCACCGCTGGTACCTCATCGCTTACGACAAAAAACACCGCAAGACCATTCCCTTTCGCGGCGACAGAATCAGACACGCCTCTATCACGGACACCGACTTCCAGCGCCCGGAAGAGTTCGACCTCGCCAAATACGTCGAGGGCAGGATGTATATCGATGCGGAGCCGACCATGCGCGTCAATGTCCGCTTCAGCCCGGAGTACGCCAGGTTCATCGCCGAGCGGTTCCCGCCCGAAGCCCTGCGAAAGCGCGCCGACGGGAGCATCGATTTGTGGCTGGACACGGACAGCCTGCACTGGGCTACCCGCTGGGTGTTGAAGCACGGCCCCTACGCCACCGCGCAGGCCCCGCCCGACCTGAAGCGGGAGATTGCCGGCGTCTGTGACGAAATACTCGCCGCCTACCAGAGCGTTTAACCCGCATTTCTCACCACGTCTTCCCATCCCTGTGTGTTCAGGGGTTTTTCAAACTGTCCCCCAAAGGGGTCAGACCCCTTTAGGGGACAGTTTGCCTGCCTGACGGATGTGGTATGGCCGCCCGGCGTTCTGGCTGGCAAAAATGGACACTATCCCGCATTTCTCATAAGAGTGAAAAAAACCATCCCTCTGTGTTATTATAACGTCTTTGAATGAAACGCTATGGCACAACGAGGGGGGATATCTTGAAAACAGACTGTATCACAGAAAAGGTCGTTTTTTTATCATATCGTCGCTGCCGGAAAGGCCGGCCCGGACAATAAGAAT